>JBJEQN010000001.1:0-4861 GCA_051881775.1 Oscillospiraceae bacterium
GTCTTATCAAGGCTGTTGAAAAGTTCGACTACACCAAGGGCTTCAAGTTCTCAACATACGCTACCTGGTGGATAAGACAGGCTATCACAAGAGCCATCGCAGACCAGGCAAGGACTATCCGTATCCCCGTGCATATGGTGGAAACAATTACTAAGGTCAAGAAGGTATCCAGTATGCTCCTTCACAAAAACGGTCACGACCCTTCACCGGAGGAGATCGCAGAGGAGCTTGAAATGGAGCCGGAGAGAGTGCGTGAGATAATGCGCATTGCTCAGGACCCTGTTTCCCTTGAAACACCTATCGGCGAGGAGGAGGACAGCCACCTTGGGGACTTTATCCCCGATGACGACGCTCCCGCACCTGCGGACGCCGCTTCCCTTATCCTGCTTAAGGAACAGCTTGGCGAGGTGCTTTCCACCCTTACCGACAGAGAAGAAAAGGTGCTTCGTCTGCGCTTCGGACTTGAGGACGGACGTTCCCGTACTCTTGAAGAAGTGGGCAAGGAGTTCAACGTTACAAGAGAGCGTATCAGACAGATAGAAGCCAAGGCTCTCCGTAAGCTCAGACACCCCAGCAGAAGCAAAAAGGTAAAGGATTTTCTTGACTGATCTTTCAGTTTCTTTGTTTACGATAGGAGATCGTTATGAATTTTACACTTGAATCCGATTATGCGGTCAGGATAGTAGGCTGCCTTGCTGCCGAAGGAAGACGAATGGACGCAAAGACAATTTCTTCAAGCACAATGGTAACGCTGCGCTTTTCGCTGAAAATACTCCGCAAGCTGGTGTCGGCAGGTATCGTCAGATCCTTCAAGGGCACACAGGGCGGATACGAGCTTGCCGCCAAGCCCTCGGAAATATCCCTTCACGATGTAATTTCCGCAATCGAGGGCAAATTTGCCGTCAGCAAATGCCTTACGGGGGATTATGACTGCAGCAGAGGTATGTCCGGCAGATGCAAGTACCAGCGTGTATTCAGCGACATAACAGCAATGGTTGAAAAGGAGCTTAAAGCCTATACCTTTGACAAGCTTATCTGATATTTACATATTGCAGGGCGGCGCTTTATTTGCGTCTGCCCTGTTTTGCATAAACATAATACTAAGGAAAGGACGGATCACCCGTGAAGAAATTAAAACAGCTCTGCCGCATAATCTTCGGCAGAACAATGGCAGTATTTATCTTTCTATTAATACAGATACTTATCCTCTATTTTGCCGTAGTAAAACTCAGTAACTATTTTGAAGCGTTCTACACGGTAAACATTATTTTATCCGTTGCGGTAATGATATATATAATCAGCGATGATTCCAACACAAGCTTTAAAATGGCGTGGATAATACCTGTACTTGTCCTGCCTGTTTTCGGCACGTTGATGTACATTTACGTCAAAACGGAGCTTGGAACGAAGCTGGTGAAGAAAAAGCTGTCGGGCATAATAAAAAACTCCAATAAGTTTCTGCCACAGAATGAAAATATCGTTAACGACCTTGGAGAGATAGACGAGGGCGAACGGAATTTTGCGGTCTATATGAAGGAAAAGGCGTTTTTCCCCGTTTATGGAGGCACCTCCACAAAGTTTTTTCCCCTTGGCGACGACAAGTTCAGCACTATGCTTGAAGAGCTTGAAAAAGCGGAGAAATTTATCTTTCTTGAATATTTTATCGTTGAAGAAGGCGAAATGTGGGCAAGCATACTGGATATTCTGAAGCGCAAGGCTAAACAGGGCGTTGAAGTTCGCTTTATGTATGACGGCACCTGCACCATTGCTCTGCTCCCCGTTTCCTACCCTAAGAAAATGGCTTCCTACGGCATAAAGTGCAAGGTGTTTTCTCCCATAAAGCCTGTGCTTTCAACGGTGCAGAACAACCGTGACCACAGAAAGATACTTGTTATTGACGGAAAGGTCGCTTTTACGGGGGGCGTAAATCTTGCGGATGAATACGTCAACAAGGTGGAGCGCTTCGGTCATTGGAAGGACACGGCAATTATGCTCAAAGGCGACGCTGTAAAAAGCTTCACCGTAATGTTCCTACAAAACTGGAGCATAACCGAGCCGAAGGAGGAGGACTACAGCAAATATATCGTCACCGATTTCCCCGAGCTTAAAAACGAAAACACCTCCGGCTACGTTATCCCCTACAGCGACAGCCCTCTTGACCACGAAAACGTTGGACAGAACGTTTATCTTGATATTCTCTACCGTGCAAAGAAGTACGTTCACATTATGACCCCTTATCTTATCCTTGACGATGAGATGATAACCGCTCTTACATACGCCGCAAAACGTGGCGTTGAGACCGTTATTATAATGCCCCACATTCCCGACAAGCAGTACGCTTATCTGCTGGCGAGAACATATTATGCGGAGCTTATAAGCGCAGGGGTGAAGATATACGAATACACTCCCGGCTTCGTTCACGCAAAGGTGTTCGTCAGCGATGATATAAGGGCGGTGGTCGGCTCAATAAACCTTGATTACCGCAGCCTGTTCCTGCATTTTGAGTGTGCGGCGTACACCTACGGTACCTCTTCCGTTGCCGAGACCGAGGCGGACTACCTTGAAACGCTGAAAAAATGCACGGAGATAACCCTTGAAGACTGCCGCCGGTTCAGTCTTATAAAGCGTATCATAGGAAAAACTCTCAGAATAATCGCACCTCTTATGTAACAAAGGAGAATTTATGAACCTGGATAAGAAAACCATACTTAAAATAACGGGCATACTTTCGTTCTGCATTATTCTTTACTGCGCACTGCAGAATATGAGCGCAGTAAAAAGCGGCATTTCCACTTTTATGGGTTATGCAATGCCCTTTATCATAGGCGGAGCGCTGGCGTTTATGATAAACGTTCCTATGCGGTTCGTTGAACGTCACCTGTTTGCAAAAAGCCGTAAATTTGACAAGCTTCGCCGCCCCTGTGCGCTTGTTCTCACGCTGCTTATTATTGCGGCGGTAATTGCGCTTGTATGTATAGCCGTTATCCCTCAGATAGCCGACACGGTAAGGGTACTTGCGGCAAGTATGCCGGGATATATGGACAAGGCAAACGCCTTCATTCAAGGTCTGCTCAACGATTACCCACAGCTTAAGGAAGCGTTCAGCAATATTCAGCAGATAGACTGGAACAGCATTATTTCGACTGTCACAGGCTGGCTGTCAAAGGGTCTCGGCAGCACCATAAGCTCCACCATAAGCGTTGCAGGCTCCGCAATAAACGGCGTTGTTTCTGCGGCGGTAGGCTTCGTTTTTGCAATATATATACTGCTACAAAAGGAGACTTTGGGCAGGCAGGTGAGAATGATAGTTTACTCAATTTTTGCCGAAAAAGCCGCAGACAAATTTTTCTACATCACGGATATGTCGGCAAAGACCTTTTCAAACTTTCTTTCGGGTCAATGCCTTGAAGCCTGCATTTTAGGCTGTCTTTTTGCCATAGCAATGCTTATTTTCAAGATGCCCTATATCACACTTATCAGCGTACTTATTGCCTTTACCGCACTTATCCCCATTGTGGGTGCGTTCATCGGCTGTGCGGTGGGAGCGTTCCTTATCTTTATGCAAAATCCCGTGCAGGCGCTTTGGTTCATTGTGATGTTCCTTATTATACAGCAGATAGAGGGAAACCTTATTTACCCGAGAGTTGTGGGCAATTCCGTGGGACTGCCTGCAATATGGGTGCTGTCGGTCATCACTATCGGCGGCAAGCTAATGGGCGTTATCGGAATGCTTGTAATGATACCTCTCAGCTCGGTCATTTACGCTTTAATAAGAGAGTTCGTTTACAAAAAGCTGCACACGAAAAACACAAGGATACAGAAGATGTTTTTCAGCAAGGTAAAGCCTGCGGCGGCGGAAAATGCACCTGAACCGCCTGCTGTTTCGGAACCTGCTCCAAGTCCCGAATCGCAGAAAGCTGCTCCCGTGAGGGGTAAGAAAAACGGCGGAAAGAAGTAAGCGGCTGTTAAATTCGGAATGCGGAATTATTTTTTAATGTGGAAAGTTGAAAGTGGAAAGTGGAATTTTTGTGAGTTTGGAGTGTGGAGAGTGAAGAGTGGAGTTTTTTCAATTTGGAAAGTTGAGAGTGGAATTGATTTGAGTGTATTTTTTTGAAAAAAGTGTTATAAATCGGAATTTGAAGTTGGTGGTTTAATATGTATCTTATAAATTATGATTACTATGATTTACACGCTTTAATTACCTTTTTTCGATATAAGCCAGAACGATTCATTATTTACAAATCAGCTTTGCAAGAAATCATCGCTTATCTTAAAGCACCTATTCAAAATAAATTAAATAATAATTCTATCAGAAATATATTGAAACCATATTACGATGAGAGTGATGAAACAATTTCGTGGGTTTTAGTTAACAATGAATATACTGCTAATGTATTCATAGTAAAAAATGAATCTGCATATGAAATACTTTCGTCAATCTTTTGTGAAATGATGAATTATTACAATGACTCAAATCGGTTTTATTTATTGTGCGATGCTACGCATAACATACCATTAATATTAGCTGATGAAAAAAAGCCTAAAAAAGCAATTAATTTCATGATAAAGGATTACAAAAAACAGTATAATAATCTTTTTCTAAAAAACGAATTGAAAAGATTATAAATTCTGATTTACCTCACTGCCAAATTCCTATTTATCGGGGAGCGTGAGCAAAAACTCACGCTCCTTTTATATGACTATAAACATTACGCTCTTGCTTATGAAGGTAAAGTATGAGCTTATTGACGGCTTGCATGAAGTATAGTATAATTTTTCGGGAAAACTTTTCAAAAATTTTCTCATAAGCCCTAACCAAACGGATTTTTCTGCACTATATATACAGAAGCTTCTGAAATCA
>JBJEQN010000002.1:0-4827 GCA_051881775.1 Oscillospiraceae bacterium
AGCATCTGCCTTACAAGCAGAGGGTCATAGGTTCGAGCCCTATTGTTCCCACCAATGGCCTGGTAGTTCAGCTGGTTAGAACGCCGCCCTGTCACGGCGGAGGTCGTGGGTTCGAGTCCCATCCAGGTCGCCATATGCGGATTTAGCTCATCTGGTAGAGCGCCACCTTGCCAAGGTGGAGGTAGCGAGTTCGAGCCTCGTAATCCGCTCCAATTCGGCGCTATAGCCAAGTGGTAAGGCGTAGGTCTGCAACACCTTGATCCCCGGTTCAAATCCGGGTGGCGCCTCCAGTTTTTTTGAAGTCCGTTTCGACAGGAACGGACTTTTTATTTTTTTGTTTAAAAACTACTTGATAAGTTGCGGCAAATGGTGTATAATGAAATAAGCTATCGCAGAAGAAAGGTGCAGAAGATGCCAAGAAGAAATTACTATTACAGCTCGTACAGGGATAAACCGTCTCCGGTGGCGGTCACGCTTAACGTTATCATCATCGTTCTGCTGGTCATCGTTTTATCGCTGCTCGGGTTATATGCCTATACATTTTTTTCGGGGAACGATCCCCTTTCAAGATTCGGTATAACCCTTCCGTGGAGTGCGGAAATTGCCGAAAATACGACGGAACCTACCGTTATTGTTCCCTCCGAATCTACTATTACCGAAATGACGGTCACAACTACAACAGTTACTTCGGAAACGGTCAATATCGTTGTTTCTGACACGGATGAAACTACGGCAAGCACAGCCGAGACAGAACCAAAATATACCTCTACCGAATATGACAAGGAATTTTATAATAATACCCTTTTTATCGGAGATTCTATATTCACGGGCTTTTCGGGCTTCGGCTATCTTTTGCCTGAAAACGTGTTCGCACAGGTGGGACTTAATCCCGAATCTGCCCTTACAAAGCAGATAGACGGCGTTACCGCTGCGGAAAAAGCCTTGGCAATGCAGCCTGAGCGTATCTGCATTATGCTTGGCACAAACGGACTTGCATTTTTAAGCTCCGATTATATGGTCTCGGAAATGTCAAAGCTGGTGGACAGCCTTAAAGAAAACTGTCCCGATACGCAGATAGTTATTCTCTCCATTCCTCCCGTAACAGAGGAGCATGAAAAGGAAAATCCCGAAAAAATTGCGGTGATTTCCGATTACAACTCCAAACTGGAGGCTCTTGCGGAGGAAAAGGAATGCACATATATTGACATATTTACAATGCTTCAGGATGAAAACGGCTATCTTGCAGCAGAATATGCCGAGGTTGACGGACTGCATTTCCTTGGCAAAGCCTACGGAGTGGTTCTGAGCCGTATTCAGCACGACCTTACCACGCCCGAGGAAGACGAGAATGTTGACGTTCAGCCCGTTCAGGCTGATACCGCCGCCGAAACTCAGGCAGAAACAACGGAGACCACCGCCGAGACATCAACTGTTACAGTGATCGTTCCCGATGTCGGTACTGCGGCTGAGACCTCTGCGGAAAGCAGCGTACAGTAAAAACGAATTTTGAAAGGAAGTTTATATATGAAGATAAGAAATCTGCTTGCAGGAATTATTATCGTTCCTGCTCTCCTTCTCTCAGCCTGCGGTGCGGAAGCGGAGCCTGCAAAGGAGCCTGCTCCCTCTGAGATCACCTCGGCAATAATGGCTGAGATAGAGATACCCTCCGCCGTTGAAAAGGATATGGATTCCGTGGGTGCTTATTACGATGTTGATACGGCGCAGACGGAAGCGCTGTCGGTGTATATCTGCGGTTCCGGCGCTTATCCCGACGAGCTTGCCGTTTTCAAGATGAATTCACCCGAACAGGCTCAGAGTGCAGCAGACGCCGTTCAGAAGCGCCTTGACAGCCAGATCGAGCTTTACAGAGACTACACTCCCAACGAAATGTACAAGCTGGACGGCGCAGAGGTCACAGTCAAGGGCAGCTATGTTATGCTTTTTGTCTGCTCGGACGACCAGAGAGCCCGTGAAATTGCAGAAAATCTTTTCTAATTTGAAAAAAGTCACAAAAAACACTTGTAATTTTTTTGATTTTAGGGTATAATGATAACAGTTGAGTGTATATATTTTATTGTGACATAAATCTTTTTCGGACTATATTATAATTGAAGGAGGGTCATATAAAATGAATAATGAACAGACAATGACATTTTCCGTTTATGAAGATAATGAAGGCGAACTCAAAAAGAATCTCACTCTGATATATGACGCACTTCGGGAAAAGGGCTATAATCCTATAAATCAGATTGTAGGCTACATTCTCTCCGAGGATCCGACATACATAACAACGTATAATAACGCAAGAAATCTTATCCGCCATATCGACCGTGACGAGCTGCTTCAGGTGCTTGTCAAGTCCTATCTTGGCGAGTGATAACGATCAAAATGTTCTTTATGCGCTGTGTGTATGACCGCAGCGCATTTTTTATTACAAAAACAGGGATAAAAATGTGATATATCTGTAACCGCTTTGTAGTGGTTTTTTCTGCAAAAGGGTGGTATAATATACTTGTGATAAATTTTAAGCAGCCTTTCATAATATAAATGTACGGGCAACCGTATAGTCTTTTAACGGAGCTTTGTTTATGAGATTGCTAAAATTTATTGCAGGCATTGCGGCGGCTGCAGTTGTAAGCACAGTCAGTATGACGGCTTCTGCCGAAGACATTTTGACAGACAGCGACATTTCCGAACTGTACAGTCTCAGCTCCGAATCCCACGGCTACGGTCAGGGAGTAGAGTGTGACGAAAACAACTGTCCCACAGGCGCTAAAATGTTCAACGACGAATTCAGCGTGTACGACAGCTATGCGGTCTTTGAAGAGCCGGGCGTGTGCCTTACGTTTGACCAAGGGTATGAGAACGGCTATACAAAATCCATTCTCGACACCCTTAAAGAGAAAAACGTAAAGGCGGTGTTCTTCCTTACGGGAGATTACGCCAAGCGGAACAAGGACCTTGTAAAACGAATGATAGACGAGGGGCATATTATCGGCAACCACGGTATGAAGCATCAATCGCTGCCAAGCCTTTCTCCGCAGGCTGCGGAAGAGGAGATAATGTCGCTCCACGATTATGTAAAACAGGAATACGGCTGCGAAATGCAGTATTTCCGTCCGCCCTGCGGCGAGTATTCGGAGCAGGCGCTTGCAGTTTGTCAGAAGCTTGGGTATAAGACAATGCTTTGGAGCTTTGCATACTGCGACTGGGACGTAAATGCACAGCCGGAAACCGCTTCGTCGCTTGAAAAGGTGTCGGGAGCGGCTCATGACGGCGCAATTTATCTGCTGCACAGCGTGTCCGAGACAAATGCGGAAATTCTGCCGCAGGTCATCGACAATATAAGGCAGCAGGGCTATGAGTTTGTTTTGCCGTCAGTTTAACTTAGCTTTCACAATCGGGTAACACCGGTTATGATTTACCGCATATCGATGCAGACGATGTGCAATTTGATTTTGGCGCAGATCTTTTTCGTGCCTCCATTTATTTTATTTCATTTTATTTTGGGCAGACCCTCGCTAAAGGGTCCTGCCCGATTTTTTTTAGAAAGTGAAAAGTTGAAATTTGAAAGTGGAATTATTGTGCATAGAAAATTCAACACAATAATTCCACTTTCAACTTTCCAAATTCCACATTCAAAAAACAATTTCCAATTTAACAGAAAAACAAATGCTTTTGGTTATTGACTTTTTTGGGTATAGGCATTATAATTTACTCAATGAAAATAGGAATTTATGTAAATGTGGAGTGTGGAGAGTGGAATGTGGAATTATGGTATCGCCTGCGGCGATGTTATTTTTATATTTCTCTGTAGAGGACGGGTTTCCCGTCCCGTTTGCCACGAATTCGGTTAAATCAGGGCGGAAAACCCATTCCTTACATAAAAATTAATAGCAAAATACCCATAATTCCGAATTACGCATTCCACATTCAAAAAACAAACTTTTAATTTAACAGAAAAACAACTGCTTTTGATTATTGACTTTTTACGGTATGAGCATTATAATTTACTCAATGAAAATCGGAGTTTTAGGAGGAAGAATATGGGGATATTGCAAGCTGTTTTTGGTTCCAGAGAATTTGATTTGAACGATGATGTTTTAATTGAGTTTAACAGTTATTTTGATGAAAATAATATGGAGTATAACAGATTCTCTTTAGATAGAGAAGATATTCCTGCCTTGCGAAAATTTGTAGAACAGATTGAATATTTTGACACACACAGTAAAATTTATGTATGTACTTATGGCTATGAAATTACCAATAATAAAGAAGAAAAATTATCATACGCAGACAGCCTTTGGATTGATACTATTCTCCCAATTTCCAAAATAAAGGAAATTATTGAAGAATGTAACGTTGTTGAAGCAAGTGACATTTCTTTTGTTGGAGATTGCAATGAAATTGGAAAAGGGAAAATATGGCTTATAACTCAAACTGAGCAGGGTCCCGAGATTTTAGAATTAATTGACCATAAGAAAATCAAGCATATGATACTGTTATACTGGGATTAATGAACTTCAAATCCCAATTTGCAAAGCAGTAATAATCTGCGCAGAGAACACCTTAATTATTCATTTTGCAGTGGTATGGGTCTAATGTTACGATTTAACCGAATTCGTGGCAAACGGGACGGGAAACCCGTCCCCTACATAATTTTTCCATTCAGCAAAGCGCAAATAATGCGCATTAAATACAATTTCACTTTCAACTTTTCACTTTCCACATTGAAAAAAACTCCACTCTTCACTCTCCACACTTCACACTCATATAATACTATAGTTAAATCAAAATATAGACAAAATCCACTCTCTGGCAGTAATG
>JBJEQN010000003.1:0-26536 GCA_051881775.1 Oscillospiraceae bacterium
GTATCTGCACCTGCTCTGCGCAGGAATCCTTTACTGTTTTAGTCATTTTTTATCCTTCCTTGTTGAATATAGTTTCTTTTTATGGTAAAATATTAGGGAAAAACGATTTGGAGTTAAATATGGACAGAGAAAAATATTACAACGCTCTTTGCAAGGTACTTGACGGGGAGCATATACGAGCAGGAATAGGCACCTACGGCGAAAAGACCGTCCATTCGGTGCTGAAAAACTACTTTGAGCCTTACGCCGACAGTCACGAAATGAAAATAGGCGGCTTCGTTGCGGATATTGCAGGGGAGAACGGCATTATCGAGATACAGACCGCAGGCTTTGACAAGCTGAGGAAAAAGCTGGAGAGTTTTTTGCAGGTGTGCCGTGTTACCGTGGTTTATCCTATTCCCTATAACAAGTGGATAATCCCCGTTGACCCCGTAACGGGCGCATCGGGCAAAAAGCGCAAGTCCCCGAAAAAGGGTTCGCCATACGATATTTTCCCCGAGCTTTACAAAATTAAACCCTATTTAAAGAACGAAAACCTCAGCTTCTGCATAGTTATGCTTGACATCGAGGAATACCGCCGTCCACCCGAAGAAACAGGTCTGAAACGTGGCAGAAGAAAGGGCTGGACAAGGTACGACCGTATTCCTGTTGCTTTGCAGGACGAGATACATATTGAGGGCATCTGCGGCTGGGGGTACTTTATTCCCGATGGTCTGCCGGAGGAGTACACATCAAAGGACTTTGCGGCAAAAGCAGGTATTCCCGTTGGAACGGCGCAGCTTGTCCTTAATGTGCTTTCTGAAACGGGTGCTGTTGAACGTATCGGAAAAAGCGGCAGAAGCTACCTTTACCGCACACTTATTTAAGCAGCTTTATAAACTTTTCCGCTTCTCTTTTGAGCCTTGCGGCAGGCAGACCAACAACGTTGAAATAGTCGCCCGTTATGCTTTTGGCAGGAAGAAAACCCTTATCCTGAATGCCGTAAGCGCCAGCCTTGTCCATAGGCGAGCCTGTGGCGATGTAGCTGTCTATTTCTTCTTCGGAAAGATGGTAAAACTCCACTTCTGTTTTCTCGGAAAAGCTCATGCTCCTGCCGTGGAGAAACATACATACTCCCGTTATGACCTTGTGGGTCCTGCCGGAGAGCGCTGTGAGCATCTGCTTTGCCTCGGCTTCACCCGCAGGCTTGCCGAATACGCTTCCGCTGAAAACAACAATGGTGTCGCAGCCTATAACAAGGGCGTCCTTGTGGTTCTCTGCAATGTGCGCAGCCTTTTTTACCGCAAGAAATTCCGCAGTATCTTCTGCAGGAACGCTGTCGGGGACGTTTTCTTCAATATCCGCAGGCATACATTCAAATTCGTCAAAAACGCTGCGGAGAAGCTCCTGCCGTCTTGGAGAAGCGGATGCAAGTATAACCTTCATTTTGTTTTCAACTTCCTTTCGGTGGTGATCTTATGGAAAATAAAAAAAATATCACATATAAATTATACAACTTTCTTCCCGAAGAAGCAAGACATATTCGGGAAGAGGTCTTTATTAAGGAACAAGGCTTTGTAGGCGAATTTGACAGCACCGACAGCATTGCCGTACACATCGTGGTGTTTGCGGACGGTACAGCCGCAGGAACGGGCAGGCTTTTTCCGTCAGCACGGCAGGGCGCTTACACCATAGGCAGAGTAGCCGTTCTTCCGGAATTTAGGGGTTTGCACCTTGGCAGCTTTATAACATCAAAACTTGAGGAAAAGGCGGCGGAGCTTGGAGCGAAACAGACAGAGCTTTCCGCACAATGCCGTGTCCGCACCTTTTATGAAAAAAACGGCTATAAAGCTGAGGGCGATGTTTATCTGGACGAATACTGCGAGCATATTCATATGGTGAAGCAGCTTAAAAGTTAATTATTCCAAGGTGTTCAAGAAGAATTTTCAAGCCGATAAGTACGAGAATTATACCTCCTGCAAGCTCGGCTTTACTTTTGTACTTGCTGCCGAATTTGTTGCCGATAACAACGCCCACAATGGAGAGAACAAAGGTAGTAACGCCGATTATGCTTACCGCAGCGCCTATGCTTACCTGTAAAAAGGCAAAGGTTATGCCAACCGCAAGAGCGTCAATGCTGGTTGCAACGGCAAGCATAAAAAGCTCCTTTATGTCAAGCCTGTCGCTGTCCTCCGCCTTGTCCTCGCAGTTCCATTCCTTTACAGCGTCTATTATCATTTTTATGCCGATGAAAGCAAGAAGTCCGAAAGCTATCCAGTGGTCGAAAGCGGTGATGTACTTCTCAAAATTTCTTCCGAGGAAATAGCCGATAGCAGGCATAAGCGCCTGAAATCCGCCGAAAAACAGGGCGATGATAAATGCGTGCTTGTAGTTTATTTTATCACGCATATTAAGCCCCTTACAGACGGACACCGCAAAAGCGTCCATTGAAAGTCCCACTCCTATCAGAAACAACTCGGCAAATCCCATAAATATGACCGTCCTTTCAAAAATAAAAATGCTTATGCGCTGCAAGCAGTACATAAGCATATCGTTCCGCATAAAAAGGGAGACCGCCTGTACAGTGCGCACAAAAAGCTGCTGTACATAAGTCTTGTCAATTAAGGCAAGCCAGACGTTTCCGCCAGTATGTTGACTTGCCGCGCAAATATGTTTATAACATAAATGTATTTACGCTGACTACTCCCTTATGAACTGTAAATTTTACAGTAACATTATAGCTTAAAAATAACAGCTTGTCAAGAGTGAAATTAATGAATAATGAATAGTGAATAATGAAGAATGAATAATTAAGGTGTTCGCTTCGCTCACGGATCTAAAAATAGATCACCGCAGGAAATACTTAAAATATTCGCTATTCGTTTAGCAAAGCACCAAGCGCTATCAAATTTTATGCAGACAAGCCGTATTTTTATACAAAAAGATAGCGGTAATTTATGTTTTCCCGTTCAGAATCCCATATTTTTCAGCTCCGCCGCAATATGAAGATACAGCTCCGTAATGTCATTTACATCGGCATTTTCGCTGCGGACGGAGAGCCTTTTGCGGCGCATATCCACCTCGTCGCAATGGGATATGCCACGTTTGCCGCTTCCGCTGTATATGCCCTTGAAATTTGTCCATTTAACTGCTCTCGGCGCAAGCAGACCGTCGTTTTCTCCCTCTATGCTATGTACCACAAGCCACGGTATGCACATTGTCATATCGGAGGTCATTTTATTCATTACAAAGCCGTAGCTTTGGTAATAAACACGGGGGTCGTCGGGGTTTTCCCTGTTGAATTTATCCGCCGTGCTTGTTTTGAAGGTGTTTACCGCATTGTATGTATCGGGAGATCTGTCGCCCAGAAGTCTGAACCACAGATCTGCAGCCTTGCAGCAAAACTTAACGGCAGGCGCAGGCAGAGTAAGCAGCTTATCCACAGTCAGCGAACCGTTATGCGGAGTGGACAGGGTCGTCAGCGATGCGATTTTTTCGCCGTGACCCATTGTTGAAATAAGATAACGTGCTTCAAGTCCGCCTTTGGAATGAGCGATTATATTGACCTTTTCTGCGCCCGTTTCGGTAAGCACGGCTTTAAGGCTTGCTTCAAGCTGACGGGCGTTGCTCTCTACCGAGCCGTTGCTGTCCTGCCTGCCGAAATAGACCTTTGCGCCGTTTTGCTCCAGTATTTTCGGTATCCTGCCCCAATAGCACAGGTTTTTATAGTCACGAAAGCCCATGCCGTGAACCATTAATATGGGATATTTTGTATCTGCCGTCATATTTTCCGCCGCCTTTGATATAAAGTTATGATACTATATGCTGTATAATATTATAACTCACACATTCCGGTTTGTCAACAGCTATTGTAATGAAAAGTGAATAATTAATTTAAAATCCGTGAGCGAAGCGAACACCAAAATTATTCACTATTCATTATTCATTCTTCACTATTCATTTAGCGAAGCGCAAAGTTTTTGGCAGAAAAAACGGCTTTTTAGTCGGAATTTTCCTTAAATCTTGATTCGTGGGAGATAAAAACGGCGTGGGAAATGGAGGGAATGCTTTCGCCCTGCTGAGAAGCGGTGGTGGACATAAGAGCGCCCGTTGCACAGAAGAGAATGTTTTTCAAAGTACCGTTTTTCACCTTGTCAAGAAAATATCCGCAGAGGATAGAAGCCGAACAGCCGCAGCCTGAGCCGCCTGCGTGAACATCCTGCTCCTCACGGTCAAACATCATAAGTCCGCAGTCCTTGTGCTGCTTTGAAATATCTATATTTTCCGTCCTAAGCAGGTCGATAAGCAGTTCGCTGCCCACAAGTCCAAGGTCGCCCGTAATGATAGCGTCAAAATCCGAGGGTTCCATTGCCGTGTCGTGAAGGAAGGTTTTTATAACGTAAGCCGCCGCAGGAGCCATTGCAGCGCCCATGTTGTTTGCATCGGTAACGCCAAGGTCAACTATCTTGCCCACGGTCACAGCACGAACGTAAGGTGCGGCAGCCTTGGGGGACAGTATAACGGCACCCGAAGCTGTGCAGGTCCATTGTGCGGTAGGTGTGCGCACTCCGCCGTAGGAAAGGGGAAACCGAAACTGCCTTTCCGCCGAGCAAAAGTGTGAAGAAGTCACCGCAGCCACCTTTCCGCCTATTCCGCTGTCTGTCATAAGGGAAGCAAGAGCAAGCCCCTCGGACATTGTTGAGCAGGCTCCGTAAATGCCGAACATTGGTATCTCAAAATCCCGTAATCCGTATGTGGAGCTTATGCACTGGTTGAGCAGGTCGCCGGAAAACATATAGTCGATGTCCCCCGGCACAAGTCCGCCCTTTTCGATAGCTTTTTTCAGCGTCCTCTTGATAAGCTCGCTTTCGCCCTTTTCCCATGTTTTCTGTCCGAAATAGCCGTCCTGCTCGGTCTCGTCGAAATACTGACCCATAGGGCCTTCGCTTTCCATTTTTCCGGCAACGGAAGCATAGCTGTGTATCGACGGCGGATTTTCCATAATAAATGTATTTCTTGAAATTTTCTTTGCCATAACGTCCTCCCGTTTGCGCTTATTTTTATTTATTCTGCGCTTACGGAGGAGGAAATATTCATAAAAAATGAATAATGAATAATGAATAGTGAATAGTGAATAGTGAATAGTGAAGAATGAATAATTAATATTAATAACCAATTAAAAACTGAACAAAAAATCGAGCATAATCTTGTAACTGTTGAAAACAGTTTTATATGGATTATACGAAGATTTTTTGTCTACAGTTTTATTGGTTATTTGTATAAGGTATCGCCTGCGGCGATGTATTTTAAAATTCGTGAGCGAAGCGAACACCAAAATTATTCACTATTCATTATTCATTATTCATTATTCATTTAGCAAAGCGCCCATAATTCCACTTTCCACTCTCCACATTCCAAATTCAGTAAAAACTTCACTCTCCACTCTTAACACTTCAAACTTCGTACATATGATAATCTTCCCCGATAAAGGCTTTTATCTCGTCCATTCTGCGCATAGCTTCATCATATCCGCTCTGCCATGTTGCACGGAGCTTCGCCGTGTCCTTTTCCATGCTGTCAAGACGTTCCTTGGGTCGGATTATCAGCGCCTTGCCCCTGCGTTCAAGCTCCTCGCAGAACTTCACCTGCCTGTTGTATATCCTGTGACGGGCAAGAAGCATTATCTCCACCTTGGGGAATTTATGCTTTATAAGCTGGCTAATAACAACGTTGCCCTTGCCGCATTTTTTTACAAAGCCCTCAGGCTGGGTAAGGATAATAACGTTTTTCGTGCAGCCGTCCTTTATTGCCTGTGTTACCGCAATGGGGCAGGCAAGTCCACCGTCGTAATAGTGTCCGCCGTTTATCTCAATGGGCGGAAAAAGTCCCGGAATGGCGCAGGTGGCACGGAGAAACTGCCAGTTTTCGCTGTCTGTCAGCCCGTCCATAAACTCTGCGCTGCCCGTGTCCGCATTGGTAACGCCTACCCTTACTCTGCCCTTGTACCTGTGGTATGTATCGTAGTCAAAGGGGATAAGCTCATTGGGAATATCCCCGAAAACAAAGTCAAGACCGAAGCAGCTTTTGCATTTGAGAAAGTTTCCTGCGCCGATATAACGCTTGTCAAGGCGGTAGTTTTCAAGAATGTCAATATTTCTGCCGAACTGCTTTGAAACGTAGGAAACTCCGTTGGAAATGCCTGCGGAAACGCCCACAACGTAGGGGAACTCCACTCCTGCTTCAATAAATGCGTCCATAACGCCTGCAGAGAATATTCCTCTGAACGTTCCGCCCTCAAGGACAAGACCCGTCATTTGCTCTGTCATGTATATCTTCCTTTCTTTATATTGCAAAAAGTATTTTTTTGTGGTAAAATGGTGTAAATGTATTTCGGGTGGTGATAAAATGCGCAATAAGCTTCTTGTAACGGCTCTGGGACTGTGCCTTGCGGCTTCGGCAGTCTGCGCCGATTATTTCTGTACATGGTCGCTGTACTCCGAAAGAACGGCGGAGCAGGAGCGTTACGAAGCACTTGACGCAGACCCTCACGCCCTTTATAACGGCTACACCGTGGAGGAGCTTGGCAGCGGCTACGAAAAGCCTGTTTCCGTTTTCGGCAAGACAGTCATTGACGTTCCGCTGATAAATCAGTACCCCGAACTGCCCGTTGGCTGCGAACCCGTCTGCGCCGCCGCATTGCTGCAGTATCTGGGCTTTGAAACGGACAAGTTCGATTTTACCGATAACTATCTTAAATGGGACGATAATTTTTATTACGATGAAGCAGAAAATTCCCACGGCCCCGACCCGAGAAAGGTTTTCGCAGGCGACCCCTACAGCTGGGGCTACGGCTGCACCGCTCCCGTCCTTGCGGAGGCGATGAACAGGTTTTTCGCCGAAAAGGATCCGTCCTATACCGCCCTTGCCCTGTCGGAGAATATAAACTCCGCCGATATTGAAAAGCTCATAGACGAGGGCGTTCCCGTCATAGTCTGGGCGACCGTTGATATGAAGCCCTTTAACTACCGCAAGCCGTCGGAATGGATAACGGACAGCGGCGAGACCTACTGCTGGTACGGCAACTCCCACACCCTTGTACTCTGCGGATATGACAACACTTGCTACTATTTTATGGACCCCGGTGACAAGGACGAAATAACGCTCTATATGAAAAGCGCATTCTTTAACCGCTTCGAGGAAAACGGCTTTCAGGCGGTGGCGGTGAAAATAAATGAGTAACTCAGCCGTTGAAGGTGAACGCTATCTGCCACGCAAGCAGGATATAAGCAAGGTCAATAAGAACTACATACAAAACAGCCATTAGTACAACCGCTATTGGCTGTTTTTTTATGGGCAGAAGATCATCTCCGCTGTCCTCATCGGCTTTTACCTTGCCGCCGGTTATTTTTTCGTAGAAAACAGGCTTTGCTTTCATTCGCTTGATACGCTTTTTGGGTACAACAGACGCAGTTCCCAGCACCCATACCATAGCCCCGATGTGCAGCACCGCAGCAATTATCATAAGCCATACCATACTGTAGCGGAAAGCGGCAAAGAGGAAGAACGTTCCTACGAGAAAAATGAAATTAACGATAAAATTCTTCGTTACGGAAATGTTTGTTGAAGTGATAAGGGAAAAAAGCCAGCAGAAGGGCAGAATAAGCACCGCCGCAAGGAGCGCAAGGGTAACATAGCTGCCGACTGTTGAGGCGAAGAACACGGCGTACCATTCCATAGGGAAAATAAGCCACAGCACCGCCCACAGCGCCGCAAGCACCACCGCTCCCAGCGCAAAAAAGCCTTTCCTTTTAAGTGTGAAGCTGTTATCGAATTTTTTTATTGGTTCAAGCATTGGTAACTCCTTTTAGCTTATATACTATTCCCCGTAATGCGTGTAGTCATGCCGTTTATCTGTATAGCAGGGTCGTCAAGGTCGATTATAAGGCAGCGCCTTCCGTCAACAACGGTGGTGCGCACCTTGTCGGTGGCATCCTTGCTTATGTTCACGGTTATCTCGGGGGTGGAAAGGGTAGTTTTGTTTTCAACAAGGTTGGTAGCGGTAAGAACGCCGTCGCCCACCTTGTTTTTGTATATGGCAGGCAGCGTTTCAAGCCTTTCATCGCTTATTCCCGAATCGGAAAGAATGTTGTACATCTTGTTTCCGTCCAAAACGGGCAGCTCGGTCTCGTTCTTTGAATTTGCAACAAGCTCCCTCAGCTTTTCGTTGACCTGCGTTATAACGGTGTAGTTGAGCTCGTCTCCGGCAACGTCGTTGAGAACGGCTTGGAAGGTCTCCTTTTCGCCGTGTGCGGACATTATGAACTCGCAGCCGAGAACATCGTCAATGCAGGAAATGTTGGGCTTCTTGGGGGACTTTGTGAAGTACATTACGCTGTTCACATCGGGCGCTCTGTCGCTGAAAACGGGGAAGAAAAAGCCGTCTGTAGGCTCACGGCTGATAATAAGGTCGGTGTTTGCTTTTTTTACGATAGTGTTTGTTTCGCTGTCAAACATAAGTCCGTCGTCGCTTGTGTTTGCAGGGCATATTGCGGCAACGATAAAGTTGTACTCATCTGCGGCGTTGTCAAGGCTCTCGTCGTTCCTGTCCTTGGACATTATGCTGTAGGAGCAGTGACCGAGAATAATGGTGTACGCTGCTTCGTAGGCAAGGTTGTTGATAATGCGCACAATAAGCTTGTCCGCTGCAGCTTCATCGGTGAGCTTGGTCTTCATTGCGTCGTAAAGTATTTTCTGTGCGCCGTCCTCTTCATATTCCGAGTTGGGGAAGGAGTATTCAAGGAGACCCTTGCCCAGGCTGCCCTTGAAGATCTTGCTGAGAGATTCCATAAGCACGGAGCCTTCCTCTTCGGGGATAAGGCTGTACAGTCTGTTGGTCTTGCAGCGGACGTTCTTCTGTGGGTCTATGTAAACCGTTATGACCCTGTTAAGGGTGAAAAATCCGCTTGTGTCGGTAAAATTCTTTTTTATTTCCGCAAGTTCTTTTTTGTTCATATGTAAACATCCTTTCAATTATTGTTGTAGTCGTCACGGCGGCTGAAAAGGAAATCAAAGCTGCCCGGCTCGGCTCGCAGACAGGTCTCCAGTACCCTTGCAAGGAGCCGCAGCTTGTTGTGCAGCTTTTGATCCCTTTCGGGGAATACCGATGTATCAAACAGGAATGATATTGTCGCAACTATCATTTCGGCGCTTTCCTCCGGCATATCGGTGTTTATGGTGCCTTCCGCAATGCCTTGGTCAAGCAGCTCCGCCAAAACGGGGGAAACTGTTTCTATGGCTGCCATTTTCATTTTGTTGCGCAGGGTGATATTGTCTTGAATGTTCAGCGCAATAAGAAGGTTCTGCTGGTTGTTGTGGAATTCCTTTTTTATCATGCTGTCAAAAAGCCGCTTTATTTTTTCAATGGCAGTCTGGCGCTCGTCAATGTCCCGGAAATATTCACGGAGAGCCTTTTTGTAGCTGCGTACCACCACTTCGTCGATTATCTCATCCTTGCTGTGGAAATAGTAGTACACGCTGCCCTTTCCGATGCCGGCTTTTTTTGCGATATGTTCAACTGTTATGTCGCTGTCGGGCATTACTCCCATAAGCTCCTCGGCTGCGTCAAGTATCATATCCCGTTTATCTTTTTTCATAGAAATACCGTGCCTTTTCTGTGTTTTGGATAAATAACATCAATATATCATACTAATTCCAAATCAACCTATAGACAAATCCGACAGCCATAACCCAGCCACTCGTCGTCAAACTCCCTTGCAAGGCACCAAGCATTGCGGCGGTCGTTTTCCTTGATTGGCTGTGTTCTATCTGCCGCCTTTGTCTATAGAACGATTTGGAATTAGTATCAGTGGAAATCGTTTCCTTAGTTTATTATATCACAAAATATAAAAAACAGCAAGAAAACTTTTTAAAATACTTGACCGCCGGTCGAAAAAATGGTATTATTAATTCAGACAAATCCGACCAGCGGTCGAAAAATGATTTGTGTTTACAAATACCGGAAGGAGCGGACAAAATATGAAGGTTGTTCTTGCGGCGGCAGGCTCTGCCGTGCTTCTTGGAGCGGCTGCTTCGTTTATCGGCGCAGGCGTTCTGTTCAAAAGAGTTATTCCCCGTCAGGATCAGGTAAGAGTAAATCTTGACGAAATGGCGGATATGCAGCAGTGGGAGGAGTACAAGAAAATAATCCACCCCAACAAGGAATGGCTGCTTGCAGGTCCTCTTGAGCATATAACCATAAAATCACGGGACGGTCTTACCCTCCACGGCGACTACCTCCCTGCAGACCCGGATAACGACAGGAACAGGCTTGCTATCTGCTTTCACGGCTACACAAGCTGCGGCGTGAGCGACTGTTCTTCAATTGCAAGATTCCTCCACGGTCTGGGCTTCGGCTGTCTTATCGTTGACAACAGAGCTCACGGCAAAAGCGAGGGCAATTATGTAGGCTTTGGCATACTTGACAGATACGACTGCCTTTCGTGGATAAACTACGCAAACGGCAGATTCGGCGAAACAAAGGATATTCTCCTTTTCGGCGTTTCAATGGGCGGCGCAACTGTGCTTATGACCGCAGGCTTCAAGGAGCTTCCCAAAAACGTAAAGGCAATAATCGCAGACTGTGCTTTCACCTCTCCCTATGAGGTATTTGCCCACGTTCTGAAAAAGGATTACAAGCTGCCCGAGTTCCCCATTATGCAGATAAACGATGTGATGTGCCGCAAAAAGGCAGGCTACGGATTTAAGGATTATTCCACCATTGATGCAGTAAGAAACACTTCCGTGCCCATACTTTTTGTTCACGGCAAAAATGATAATTTCGTTCCCGCTTGGATGAGCGAGAAAAACTATGAGGAGTGCGCTTCGCCCAAGGAGCTGCTTCTTGTGGAAAATGCCGCTCATGCTGCAAGCTATTATGAAAACAGCAGCCTCTATGAAAGCAAAGCGGCTGAATTTATCGGCAAATATATGCCGTAAGGAAAGGAATGACGGAAATGAAAGAATTTAATGTTAACGGAGCGGTAGTAAAGGCTTACCCTCTGCCTGCAGCCCAGCGTATGCACAACTATACCGTAAAATATGCCTGCCCTCAGGTGCTTAACATCGGAACGGGACTTTATGTTCAGCAGGACGTGGATTTCGGTCTGCTGAAGCAGGCTATATACAAGGCTTACGAGCGCTTTGAGTCCATGCGTATCAGATTTATCGAGGACGAGGACGGAACAATGTACCAGTACTTAGTTCCCAACGAGGAAAGGGATATAATTCTCCACGATTTTTCCCATTGGAGAGAGGAAGCCGCTCATGACGAAATGAGAAAGTGGACAGCTGTACCCTTCAAGCGCTGCAATTCTCCTATGAACCTTGTTGCAATGATAAAGCTGCCGAACGGTTTTAACGGAATTTATCTTAAAGCCGACCATATGACAATGGATTCCAGCTCGATAATCGGTTTCCACAGAGATGTGCTGGAGCTTTACTGCAACCTTAAATACGGTACGGATATGCCCAAGCCTATGATGTCCTACATAAAGCAGATAGAAAAGGACCTTGAGTATGAGAACGGCTCCGAAGCTAAAAAGAACGACGAAAAATTCTGGGACGAGGAGATAGCAAGAAGCGAGCCTATGTACACCGACTTCACAGGTCTGGGAAGACTTATCACACAGCGCAGAGAAACCGGCAATCCCGACCTGCGCAGCGCAATAATCACCTCAAAGAGCCTTGAAGCCGCTATTTCGGTATATCATCTTGAAAAGGAACCCTCGGAAAGACTTATGCAGTTCTGCCGTGACAACAACGTTCCTATGACAAGCCTGCTGCTTATGGGTCTGAGAACGGTTCTTTCACAGTTCAACGGCAACGAAAAGGACGTATCCGTAAAAACTAACGTTGCAAGAAGAGGCAGACTTTCCGAAAAGCGCTGCGGCGGCACAAGAATACACTTCTTCCCCCTGCGCACCATTCTTGAACCCGAGCTTACCTTCCTGGAGGGCATAAAGGAGATACAGAAGGAGCAGAACAAGATATTCCGCCATGCCGAGTTTGACCCTATCGAGCTTACGGCAAAACGTGCCCGTTACTGGAAATTAAGACCCGGCGCAAGCTATGAGAGCATAAGTCTTACATACCAGCCTCTCAGCCTCCAGGACGACAAGGAGAAAATGCCCGACATTGCCTACAAGAGTATGTGGTACACCAACGGCGTTGCGGCGCAGCCCTTGTACCTTACCATAATGCACCGCCCCGAGGACAACGGACTTAACTTCAATTTCGAGTACAAAAAGGACGTTGTTACCGAGGAAGAGATGCAGTATCTTTACTACTACATCTGCCGTGTTTTGTTCAGAGGCATTGAGGACAAAAACCGCACCATAGGCGAAATTCTTGAAATGATATAAGGGGATAAATATTATGTTTGAAAAGATAAAAGAGTATATCTGCAATTACGTTGACGCCGATCCTGACAGCATTACAGAGGATTCAAGATTCATTGAGGATCTTTCCTTCAATTCCTACGATTTTATGAGTATGCTGGGAGAAATAGAGGGCGACCTGGGAGTTACCGTTGAAGAAGAAGCGGTAATGGAGCTTCACACCGTTGGAGAAGCTGTTGCTTATCTTGAAAAGCTGACAAAGTGACAAAGGAGTAAGACGATGGAAAAGACAAGTGTAAAAAATCTTGGAGAGCTTGTAAAGCTTGCCGCAAAGGAACAGGGCGCAGGCATTTTTGTTAAGGAAAAGGACGGCGCAGAGATAAGGGAAAAGACCTTTGCCGATTTTTACGGCGACTGCAGAAAGGTCTGCGGATATTTAAAGCCTAAGGGCAAGGTACATACCGCTCTCATAGGCGGAACAAGCTATAATTACCTTGCTGCAAGACTTGGAACGGTAATGGGCGGAAATATCGCAGTTCCTCTTGACGCACAGCTTTCCTGCGAGGACATTTGCGAGCTGCTGAACAGAGCGGACGTTAACGTGCTTTTCTACGACAGCCGCTTCGGAAAATACCTTGACGAGATAAAGGCAAGATGCTCCCGTGTGACGGAGTTTATCTGCCTTGACAGCAAGGGCGACGGACTTGACCTTGCAGACGTTCTTGAAGCAAGCGCACCCTCAGACCCCGAGGACGTATCACCCGATGAAATTGCGGAAATTGTCTACACCTCCGGCACAACGGGAAAAAGCAAGGGCGTTATGCTTTCCCACGGAAACTACCTTGACAACACCTTCTGCCGTGACGGCGAAGCAACTCCCGAGGATTCCATTCTGACGGTGCTGCCTATACATCACGTTTACTGCTACACCTGCGATATTCTTCTTGCACTCAGATACGGAACAACGGTGTGCGTCAACGATTCGATGATGAGAATTGCGCAGAATATGAAGCTGTTTAAGCCTACCATAATGCTGCTTGTTCCTATGATTATCGCAACCATATACAAGCAGATAAAGGCAGCAGCCGCAGCTAATCCGCAGATACCCGTAAAAATGCTTGCAAGCGGTGTTTTCGGCGGACGCTTAAAGGGCATTTACAGCGGCGGAGCATACCTTGACCCACAGCTTATAAAAGCGTATGCAGAGTTTGGAGTAACACTTGCACAGGGCTACGGAATGACAGAGTGCAGCCCGAGAATTTCCTCCATAAAGTTTGATGAAGGCAGCTTCGGTGACGTTGGCATAATCGTTAACGGCTGCGAAGTAAAGACCGAGGACGGCGAGCTGCTTGTAAAGAGCCCCTCTGTAATGAAGGGTTACTATAAAGACCCCGAAGCAACGGCTGAAGCACTTACACCCGACGGCTGGCTGAGAACGGGTGACCTTGGATATGTTGAAAATAACCGTATTTACATAACGGGAAGAAAGAAGAATCTTATAATTCTTTCCAACGGCGAGAACGTATCTCCCGAAGAGCTTGAAAACAAGTTTGTATCGGAAGAAGCGGTTGCGGAAGTTCTTGTTTATGCAGAGGAAGAGACCATTACCGCAGAGATAGTTCCTAATCCCGAATACTGCGCAGGAATGACAGCGGAAGAGATTGCAAATACCGTAAAAGAGATAATTGCAAGGATAAATAAATCTCTGTCAACGGCAAAAGCTATCCGCAGGATACGCATAAGAAATACGGAGTTTGAGAAGACCACCTCCAAGAAGATAAAGCGTTCACAGAGCGTAAAGGGCGAATTGGTGTAATAACGCCGCGAAGCGTATAAAGTTTACGTCCACGCTTTTCAAAGGGTGGCAGGGGTCAAGGGGGCAGCGCCCCTTGTCGCTTCCGCAGAAGCGAAACACCCCTAAAGTTGGGCATAATGCAAAGCTGCGTTAAAAGCGGCGAAGTAATAAATCAAAAGGCGCAATTCACATAAAAAATTGGAACCGAGTAAAGTGTCCTATGACACAAAACCGGTAAAAACGACTATGTGAATTGCGCCTATTTCTATCCCATAACAGCAAAGTAACCCTCGCAGTAAAATGTAAGGAGCAAAGCGACGAGCATTTTTCTGCGACACGGCAAACTTTGACGGTAGTTTCACTCACAAAATTAGCATTTTTGGGCAATTTCTCCGTAGGGGCGCACATTGTGCGCCCGCTTTTATTTGCACCACATTGCATTTTCCGTTAATAATCGAATTTGCGTGAATAACAGCACTCTACTTTGCTGTGTCGCAGAAAAATACACCTCGCTGTGCTCGGTATATTTTCCTGCGAGGGGGACTTTATCTATACGGAGAAGAATAGGCGCAATTCACATAGTCGGTTCCACAAGTTTTATGTCATATGACACTTTACTCGGTTCCACTTTTTTGATGTGAATTGCGCCTTGATTTTTTACTTTGTTGTTTTTGCTGTTACTTTGCGTTGCACTATAGTTTAGAGGTGTTTCGCTCTCTGCGGAGAGCGACTTAGGGGCTCCTCGCCCCTAAGAACCCTCGCCAAAGGGACTCGTCCCTTTGGAATCCCGTTACGCTTCGTAGTCGGATACGTCAATTTGCTTGTATCTCTTCCGCTTGTACTTCGGTTATGGCTCCACATTCGGTCATACATTCTATGACCTGCTCCGTTCGCTGCTTTGCCAGCAGGGGAGCGGTATCGGGTGAATATGCGCTGGGTGCGTTGGGAAGTCCTGCAAGCATTGCACATTCATATTCCGTCAGTTCGCTTACGTTTTTTTCAAAGTAACCCTCGGCGGCTTCGGCTATACCGTAATATCCGCTGCCAAAATAAATGCTGTTTACATAAAGCTCCAAAATTTCTTCCTTGGACAGCTTGCTTTCTATTTCGTGCGCCATAAAAATTTCTGCAAACTTGCGCTCCGCTTTTTTCTCCTGAGTGAAAAATTCATTTTTGGCAAGCTGCTGTGTGATGGTGCTGCCGCCCTGTTCCGGTGCCATAACTCTTATGTCGTGCAGCACAGCACGGCAGATAGCCGCAGGGTCTATGCCGCTGTGGGAGAAAAACCTTCTGTCCTCAGTTGAGATAACGGCGCTGACGTAAAACCCGGGAAGCTCGCCATAGCTTACAAAATCCTCACGGTTCCTTATCCGCTCCGCCATTTTTTCCACGGTAAGAGAGTTCAGCGCATCACGGTACATTTCATATCCGTGATAAGCAAAATATCCGCTTACCGCCAGAAGTGCCGAAAGTATCACCGCCGCAAAGCCTGCTATGACCTTTGCGGCTTTTTTCAATGCTGTAGTTTTTTTCATTATCTGTTCCTCCTGTTCTGTCTGTTTTTATGTTATTCCTTATCCGTGCTTACAATGCGGTAATAGCTTCTTGAAGTAAGGACATATGCGGCTGCGTACAGCAGAGAGAATGCTCCGAAGCAGCATAGTGAGACCTCTGCGAACAGCCTTGAATCCGTTAATCCGAACAGGGTAAGAAGCCTTGATATTATGGGGAAAGCAAACGCTGTGTGTATTCCTGCGGCAATGAGCGGCAGGAAAAATACCGTCAATACCTGAGAGTTTATGCTTTTCCGTATCTCCGTGCGGCTCATACCCACCTTGCGGAGTATTCCGAACCTTGCCTTGTCCTCGTAGCCCTCGGAAATTTGCTTGTAGTACATAATAAGCACCGCTGCGCAGATAAATACCGAGCCGAGTACGATGCCAAGGAAGAACAAGCCGCTGTACAATGCGTAAAAATCTGCTTTATCCTTTGCTGCGCAGTCAACGGATACCCCCGGCCAATCGTCGGATCGTTCTTCTTTCAGCTTTATGATGCTGTTTTCTATCTCGCTGTGTATTTCGGTCTGCTTTTCTTCGGTGCAGAACAGGTCAAAGCCGTAATAATCGTGCATATATGAGCTGTTTGCGCCGTAAATGCCAAGCTGCAGGTCGTACAGTTCCTTTACAACGGCTTCATCCTTGACGAAAATAAACACCGAGGGTAACATCTGCTTTGCGTCAACGCCGTTGTCCTCGAAATTCTCCGCTTTTGTCTTTATTCTGAACGTACCGTATTCGTCAAGAGTGATCGTGTCATAGCCGTAATCTATCTTAGTGGAGTACAGCACCGCTTCGCCGTCTGCAAGGACTTCGTTTCTGCCCGTTACACGGTTGTAATCCTCAACTGTTGATATAAAAATCTGCCGTATATCGGGATTTGCGGAGTTTTCAAGTTCGTCTTTCCTGTTGGGGTCAAGTATAACTCTGTCGCCCTCAAAACCGCCTGCGATGTCAAGGTAGCTGTAATGCAGAATATCCTGCGGTTCTTCGCCGTATTTTTCAAGCACAGCCTCCGCCGCACCGTGAGTAAGGGAAGTGAAGCCTTCGTCCGTTGTGTATGTGTCTATAACGATATTTCTCGGGAAACGGGTGCGGAGCATATCCTCTTCGCCTGCGTAAAGGCATATGGTGGAGGACAGCGTTACAAGCACCATTGTTGACAGTATACAAATAGAAGCAAGACCTGCGCCGTTACGCTTCATACGGTAGGACATCTGCGAAACGGATATAAAGTGGTTTGTTTTGTAGTAATATTTCTTGTTCTTCTGCAATATCCTGCATATGACCACAGAGCCTGCGATAAACAGCAGATATGTTGCTGCAATTACCATAAGCACAGCAATGAAAAACACAAAAATTGCGCTTAATGGCTGCTTGATATACACCGCCATAAAATATGCTATGCCAAGAATCACCGCTCCCGTTACTGCAAGAAGATAGTTTGCCTTAGGCGGCTTTTCGCCTGAATTTTCGCTGTGCATAAGCTCAATGGGGTTTGCAAGATGTATCTGACGAAGTGCGTTTATCATTATCAGCAGAAAAATTATCGCATAATAAACAAGCGCATGGGTTATTGACTTCGGTTCAACGTTAAAGGAATAGGAAGCTGCGCCCCCAAGCATTTTCGTAAGGGCAAGCTCCGCCAGCTTTGAGAAAAGTATTCCGCAGGACAGACCGAGAAGCATTGCTATAACGTATATCATCAGGGTTTCCCAGAAAAGTATCCGTGAGATATTTCTCTTGTCCATACCCAAGATATTGTACAGACCGAATTCGGTTTTTCTGCGCCTTATAAGGAATGAGTTGGTGTAGAAAAGGAACACTGCCGAAAAAACCACCATTACTCCGCAGCCGAGAGTGAGCATAAGCTGCATTGTCTGACCGCCTTCCATTTCTGCAACGAAGCTGCTTACCGTAAGAAAGGACACGATGTAGTACATCATTATCATTCCCGAGCAGGTGAGGATGTAGGGGAGATAGGTGCGGCGGTTTTTTCTTATCCCGTTGGCCGCAAGCTTCGGGTATAAAAGAGCCGCCGTCATTGTACACCGCCTCCCGAAGCGATAAGAGTAAGGGTATCGGAAATTTTCCTGTAAAGCTCATCGTTTCCGCATTCCCCACGGTATATCTGGTGGAACACCTCTCCGTCCTTGATGAAAAGTATGCGGTTTGCATGGCTTGCCGCCTTTACGGAGTGAGTTACCATAAGGATCGTCTGTCCGCCCTCGTTGAGCCTTGAAAATACGGACAGCAGACCGTCTGCGGCTTTGGAATCAAGAGCGCCCGTGGGTTCGTCCGCAAGGAGCATTTTCGGCTCGGTTATTATGGCTCTTGCGGCGGCGGTGCGCTGCTTCTGACCGCCCGATATTTCGTAGGGGTACTTGTCAAGAATATCCGTGACGCCCAGCTTTTCCGCAACGGGAGCCAGCTTTTTCTCCATACTGCGGTGATCCATTCCCGTAAGCACAAGTGGAAGAAGGATATTGTCCCTTGCCGTAAAGGTGTCGAGAAGATTGAAGTCCTGAAAAACGAAGCCCAGATTGTTCCGTCTGAAAGCGGCAGCGTCCTTTTCCTTGACTTTGGAAAGGTCTGTGCCGTCAAGGATAACGCTTCCTCCCGTGGGCTTGTCAAGTGCGGCGAGAATGTTCAGCAAAGTAGTCTTGCCGGAGCCGCTTTCACCCATTATAGCGATATATTCGCCCTTTTCTGCGGTGAAGCTCACATTTTTCAGAGCCTCAGCCTTATTTCCGCCAAAACGGGACGTATATGTCTTTTTTACGTTGTTAACTTCAAGTATAGGCATATTAACATTCCTTTCTGTCTCTTGCTGTTTGAGTTTACAATTAGATTATAACAAAAACGGGAAACGTCCGCCATAGCTTCGGCTTACATTTCCCGGGTATAATCTTACATTTTTGTAAGGCTGTATGTCATTCGATAACTGCCTCCCCTTCGGAAAGACCTATTTTTATCGTTGTTCCTTTTCCTATTTCCGATTCGGCGGAAATGGTGTGACCCAGCTTGCCGCATATACGCCTGCAAAGGTAAAGACCGATGCCGCTTGCGCTTTTGTCCGCCCTGCCGCATTGACCCGTGAAGCCCTTTTCAAAAATACGGGGGAGATCTTCGGGGGCAATTCCGATGCCCGTGTCCTTTATGCACAAGGTCTTGGGTTCTTCAGCGTAAATCTCAATGCTTCCGCCCTTTGTGTATTTAAGAGCGTTGGAGATGACCTGTTCAATAACGAACAGCAGCCATTTTTCGTCTGTAAGAACTTCCATATTCACAGGCTCGTAAACAAGGCTTGTTTTCCTGCCGATAAAGCGTGTGGAGAACTTCTTTACCGCCTGCTTTATTATGCCGTCAAGGTCGTAATGCTTGATAAGAAAATCGCTGCCGCCGCCGTCAAGACGGGGATAACACAGCGCCATTTCCACATACTGTTCTATCCGCTGCAAGTCCTCCGAAAGCAGACGGCTCTCCTCCGTGCCGCTGCCTTGAAGAATAAGCCGCATTGCCGCAATGGGGGTCTTGACCTGATGTACCCAAAGTGTGTAATAGCCGTTCATTTCGGCGTATTTATCATTCATACTGTTTTCAAGCCGCTGTTTTTCCTCAAAAAGAATGCGGATAAGCTCCTCATAGTCCTTTTCCGTCAAAGAATCGGCAGCAGGCAGGTCGTCAAGAGTAAAATATATCTCCGACCGCAGATGTTCCATTAAAATATGCTTTTTTCGGAAAGCGCAGAAGTCAATAACGGCAAAGACCGCCAGTATAAAAGCGCATACTGCGGCGCTGTAGCCCACAGCGGCGGCAGGAAGCCCGTAAAGCGAGAAAATAACGGCTGATATACCGCAGAAAATGACAAACAGCAGTATGGCTCTGATGTGCGCCTTTAAATATTCAAAAAACAGCTTCATAACAGCGCCGCCCTTTCCGTTTTTATCCGCCTATCATATATCCCATTCCCACCTTTGTGGAAATGAAGTTTTCAAGTCCCGATTTTTCCAGCTTTTTGCGGAGCCTTGCAATATTTACCGTAAGAGTGTTTTCGTCCACGAAGCAGTCGGTCTCCCACAGCTTGTTCATAAGCGTTTCACGGCTCACCACCGAGCCTTTGTTTTCAAGTAGGGTCTGCAAAATTCGGTATTCGTTCTTGGTAAGGTCTATTTTTTCGCCGTTGTAAGAGATAGTGGCGTCGCCTGTGTTGAGAACAGCGCCGTTGTGTTCAAGTACGGGTGCTATATCCTTGAAATCGTAGCATCGCCTGAGTACGGCGTTTATCTTAGCCGTAAGTACGTTAAGGTCGAAGGGC
Organism: Oscillospiraceae bacterium; assembly: GCA_051881775.1. Taxonomy (GTDB): domain Bacteria; phylum Bacillota; class Clostridia; order Oscillospirales; family Ruminococcaceae; genus UMGS363. Next base: position 20,044 of record JBJEQN010000003.1, read on the forward strand.
TTTGCGATAAAATCGTCGCCCCCTGCGTTCATTGCGGTTATTATGTTCATATTGTCCGAAGCGGAGGAAATAAATATCACGGGCACCTGGGAGGTTTTCCGTATCTCTCCGCACCAGTAGAACCCGTTGTAAAAGGGCAGGGAAATATCCAGCAGAACAAGCTGAGGCGCAAATTCCGCAAACTCCTTTGCAACGCTTCTGAGATCTGCGGCGCATTTCACCTCAAAACCCCAGCTGCTGAGATAATTTTCAAGTGCGCCTGCAATGCCCTCGTCGTCTTCAACAATAAAAATGCGGTACATTCCGCCGCCTCCCTTCATATAACCGTATGCCAAAAAACAGCGCCCGTACTCCACCTGAGCGCAGACGCTTTTTATAGTTTTAAGGCTGAACGTTATTCGATCTCATATTTCATGAGTTCAGATCCTCAAAGAGTTCTTCAACAGAATTGTATTTTGGGGCATTGGGGTCACCAAGCATACACTCTGTTTCCTCCATAGCTTCAGCTATATAATCTTTGCTAAGATCACATCCGTTCTTCACATCGTCAAGAGCCGCACGGGTCTCCTCATTGAGTTCGTCAACGGAAGGAATGAGACCCTTGAACAAAAGAATAAAACCTTCGAGCTGTTCGTCTGAAAAACTGTCGATAATACGGTATGCGAGTTCTCTTGTACTCATAACGTCAGCTCCTTTCTGCTTATATTATATTACAGCCCCGTGGAAAAATCAAGGCTTTTGAGTAAAAACCTGTGCTGTTTTATTGACATACAATGCGGATTGTTGTATAATTAAGGGAGCGCCGCTGGGCTGCGGCATATATTTTGTTTTGGAGGATTGGGATATGTATCCGCTTAAATTAGATCCGGCATTTAAAGACTACCTCTGGGGCGGCACAAGGCTCCGTGACGACTACGGCAAAAAATGCGATTATGATAAGGTCGCAGAAAGCTGGGAGCTTTCCTGCCATAAGGACGGAAATTCCGTTATCGCCAACGGTGAAGCCGCAGGAATGACCCTTGCAGACTATATCGAAAAAGAGGGCAAAGCCGTTCTCGGCACAAACTGCGCACGCTTTGAGAACTTCCCCGTGCTTATAAAGCTTATCGATGCAAAGGACAACCTTTCCGTTCAGGTACACCCCGACAACGACTACGCAATGCGTGTTGAAGGCGAATACGGCAAAACGGAAATGTGGTATATCGTTGACTGCGACGAGGGCGCCACTCTCCTTTACGGCTTCAAGAAGAACATCACAAAGGAAGAATTTGCGGAGCGCATCAAAAATAACACTCTCCTTGAAGTTACCAACGCCGTTCCCGTTAAAAAAGGCGACGTTTTCTTCATTAAATCGGGCACGCTCCACGCTATCGGCAAGGGTATCCTTATTGCCGAGATACAGCAGAATTCCAACACTACATACCGTGTTTACGACTACGGCCGTGTAGGCGCAGACGGCAAAACAAGACCCCTTCACATCGAAAAGGCTCTTGACGTTACAAACCTCTGCCCTGCGCAGCCTTATCCCGTTACAGCCCCCACCACGGAAAACGGCTGTACAAAGCAGCTCCTTTCAAAGTGCGAATACTTCACCGTTTACAAGGTGGATATTGAAGAAAAAGCAGAGTTTTGCGCAGACGAAACTTCCTTCGAGTGCGTTCTCAACCTTGAAGGCACAGCCGTTCTTAACTGCAGAGATACGGAGATAACTCTTAACAAGGGCGAAACTGCGTTTATCCCTGCAGGCTGCGGAAAATATACTCTGACAGGAAAGTGCGAAGCTATACTTACAAGAATTGACTAACAGGTGATATTCAATGCGGATAAAAAGCCTTGCAGGCGACAGAAATTTCTATAAGACGGTGCTGCGCACAGCTGTCCCCATAATGCTCCAGAACGGGATAACAAATTTCGTTTCGTTGCTGGACAACGTAATGGTGGGACAGACGGGAACGGAGCAGATGTCGGGAACAGCCGTTGCAAATCAGCTTTTGTTCGTGTTCAGCCTTTGCGTTTTCGGCGTTCTTTCCGGTCCCGGCATATTCGGAGCGCAGTTTTTCGGACAGGGCAGCTCTGAGGGCGTAAGGCATACCTTCAGATTCAAGGTAATAGCCGGGCTTGCGGTAATGACGGCAGGAATATCGGTTTTCCTGCTTTTCGGAACAAGCCTTATTTCCTCTTATCTTACGGGAAACGGGGACGAGGGCGACAAGGCGCTGATACTTGCCGCAGGACAGGATTACCTGCGCATAATGCTGATAGGACTTGTTCCCTTTACCGTGACGCAGATATATGCCTCCACCTTAAGAGAAACCAACCATACCGTTCCCCCTATGCTTGCAGGACTTGCGGCGGTGGCGGTTAACCTCTTCCTTAACTGGGCGCTTATTTTCGGCAAGCTGGGATTCCCTGCAATGGGCGTGAGAGGTGCGGCTGTGGCAACGGTGGTTTCAAGATTTGCCGAATGTGCCATAGTTATCATATGGACTCACGCAAATAAGGGCAAAAACCCGTTTATCCGGGGCGCTTACAGAAGCCTTGCAATACCGGGAGCGCTGGTCAAAAGAATACTCATAAGCGGCTTGCCCCTTGCCGTTAACGAGGGGCTGTGGTCGGCAGGAATGGCGGTGCTGAACCGCTGCTATTCACAATGCGGAATAGAGGTAGTTGCGGCGACCAATATTTCCTCCACCATATTTAACCTGTTTTCCGTAATTTTCATCGCTCTGGGCAACTCGGTGGGCATTATTGTGGGTCAGATACTTGGCTCGGGCGATATGGAGAAGGCAAAGGAAACGGACACAAGGCTCATAGTCTTTACCGTTGCCGCAGGAACTCTCACAGGGGCGATAATGGCGGCGTGTTCGGGAATTTTCCCGTCCTTCTATAACACAGACCAATCTGTAAGGGAGCTTGCAGGCAGCCTTATTGTTATTTCGGGAATGTTTATGCCATTTGCGGCGTTTATGCACGCTGCGTATTTTACTTTGCGCTCGGGAGGAAGAACGTTCATAACCTTCCTTTTCGACAGCGCATACGTCTGGGCGGTAACGATACCCTTTGCGGCGGTGCTTGTGAATTTTACGGAGCTTGACATTATCCCCGTGTATTTTCTCTGCCAGCTTGCAGACATTATAAAGGTAACGACAGGCTTTATTCTCGTTAAAAAAGGCGTATGGCTCCGTGACATCGTTTCCGGAACCGAAAAAGCCTCTTAATAGATAAAAAATCCAGAAAGGAATGACCCTGAAATGAAATACTACATCGGTATAGACCTTGGCGGAACAAATATCAAAGCAGGCGTAGTCAATGAAAACTACGAGATAATCGCAAAGGCAACCACAAAGACCAACTGCCCCCGTCCTGCAAAGGAAATTGCTGACGATATGGCTAAGGTCAGCATCGAAGCTGCAAAAAATGCCGGAATTTCCATTGACGACGTTGAATGGATAGGCATAGGCACTCCCGGTATCGCAGACAACGTTAACGGCACTATCCCTTATTCCAACAACCTCGGTTTTGAAAATGTGCCTATCAGAAAGTATATCCGGGAGCACATCAATAAGCCCGTTTACGTTGCCAACGACGCAAATGCCGCAGCTTACGGCGAATTTGTTGCAGGCGCAGCAAAGGGTGCCTGTGACGCAGTATGCATAACCCTGGGCACAGGCGTAGGCGCAGGCGTTATCATCGGCGGAAAGATATTCACAGGCAGAAACCTTGCAGGCACGGAGATAGGTCATATGGTCATCACCGTTGACGGCCCTCAATGTACCTGCGGAAGAAAGGGCTGCTTCGAGGTTTATTCCTCCGCAACGGGTCTTATCAATATGACTAAGGAAGCAATAAATAATAACCCCGATTCTCTTCTTGCAAAGTATGAAAAGGAAGACGGCAAAGTATCCGCACGCCATGCCTTCAACGCAATGAGAGCAGGTGACGAGGCAGGAAAGTCCGTTGTTGACAAGTATATCAAGTACCTTGCAGCAGGCATCACCAACGTTATCAACATTTTCCAGCCCGACATCCTCTGTATCGGCGGCGGCGTGTGCAACGAGGGCGACCCCCTTATGGTGCCTATGAAGGAGCTTGTTAAGAAGGAAGTTTACACAAGAATGCTTGACTGCAATACCGAAATAACCGTTGCAAAGCTTGGCAACGACGCAGGTATCATCGGTGCAGCATTCCTCGGAAACGCCGAATAATGGGCAGGCTTGATTATTTTTCGGGAAACGGTCAGAGCGCAGGGGATTTTATGGACGCTCAGAAGCGTTATGCGGAGCTTAAAAAGGACGAGCTGGAGGGAATACCCGAAGGCGAGATAGTTTCCGCAGTAACAGGCTGGATAGAGGGCAAGTTTGCCGAGGACTGGTCTGATATGTGCGAAAAGATAAATTCTCTCCCCACGCCCTGCCTTAACGTCTACTGCGCCGATTATATAGCAAAGGAAGCGTTGAGCGGCGGCTTTGCGCAGGTGTTCTTCAACACCTCTCCCGACTTCGTTTCCGCTGCGGCAGACGGGTTTCGTGCGGTAGGCTGCGAAAAAACGGCTTCTGCGGTGGATAAGGCTGTGGAGATACACAAAGGACTTGACAAAAAGGGCGGAAGAAGCCTTGAAGACTTTTTAAGCCTTGCCGAAAACAGCGATTATGCCGAAGCAGACAGGGATTTCCTTGCCGCTTATGACGAAAAACGCTTTTCTTCCCTTGTTTATAAATACGTTATCCGGTATAAAAAATATTTTGGCGATTAATTTTTCATAATCTATTGACAACTGATACTTCCTGTGGTATTATTGTATTATCATAATAATACAAAGGGAGAGACATTCACCATGAAACAACTTACAAAAAAGAGGATAACCGCACCTATATTCAGCGTTATGCCTGTGCTGATGTACTTGGTACTTGCCGTATTTATATCAATACCTGTTGCAATTGTGGCAGGAATAAACGGCATGACGGAGGAAGACCTTGCAAACAACGTTTTTATGCAGTTCATCGACCAGATATGTATGCTCATCGGAGGAGTGCTGTGCTGTATCATACTTAAAATGCGAAACGGAACAAGCATAAAAGAGGTAATAAGGGTAAAGAATTTCGATATTGCCGTTCCGCTGATGCTTTTGCTTGGAGCGTGGTCGGCAGGGGAGCTTTGCGACCATTTCGGCGGCTTGCTGCTGTCACAGTTCATGACCGTTGAACCTAACCGTGACGTTGCTGCAGGAATTGCAGGAGTGATAAGCACCGTTATCGCTGCGCCGATCGTTGAGGAGATAATTTTCCGCTTCCTCGGCTCGGAATTTCCCAGAGGAGCGTACTCCATGCCGATCATCTGCATTGCAAGCGGGCTGTTTTTCTCGTCGATGCATCTTTACAACATACAGGGCTTCTTAAACGTGCTTATCGGTGGTATCACCGCTTCCTACGTTTACTGTAAAACAAGGAATATCCTCTACACAATGCTTGAACACGCATTACATAACGCTTTGTGCTATCTTCCCATCGACAGGTGGTTCTATTACGAAAAAAACGGATTTGTTTTGAGCAAGTGGCCTTGGCTCGTTATCAACGGAGTCATTCTTGCCGCTGTGCTTGTTTACTATTTTAAAGTCTTCAGAAAGAAGTACACGGAAAATTATTTCGAGGTGAACCGTGAAACGGGACTTCCTGCGTCAGCAGCCGTAAAAGCTCCCGTGCCGTTCCCCGAAAATTATGAAAGGATAGATCAGAATGGAATGCAAGGAATGTAAAAACTTTTTCTGCGACGGCGCCGATAAGGCTCCCCAGCGTTCTCTTTTCAATGCGCTGGGCTTTACAAAGGAAGAAATGGAAAGACCTCTCGTAGGTATCGTTTCCTCCTACAACGAGATAGTTCCCGGTCATATGAATATCGACAAGATCGTTGAAGCCGTTAAAACGGGCGTTTCAATGGCTGGCGGCACCCCTGTAGTTTTCCCTGCGATAGCCGTTTGTGACGGTATTGCAATGGGTCACGAGGGAATGAAGTATTCTCTCGTTACAAGAGGTCTTATTGCCGATTCCACCGAATGTATGGCTAAGGCGCATCACTTTGACGCTCTCGTTATGATACCCAACTGCGACAAGAACGTCCCCGGTCTGCTTATGGCTGCGGCAAGAATAAACGTCCCCACAATTTTCGTTTCGGGCGGTCCTATGCTTGCAGGTCACGTTCAGGGCAGCAAGACCTCTCTTTCAAGTATGTTCGAGGCTGTAGGCGCTTACACCGCAGGCAAGATAACGGAAGAAGAGTTTGAAGAATACGAGAACAAGGCTTGCCCCACCTGCGGAAGCTGCTCGGGTATGTACACCGCAAACTCTATGAACTGCCTTACCGAAGCTATCGGCATGGGTCTTAAGGGCAACGGAACCATTCCTGCGGTTTATTCCGAAAGAATACGCCTTGCAAAGCAGGCTGGTATGCAGGTAATGGAGCTTTACAGAAAGAATATCCGTCCTCTTGACATTATGAC
>JBJEQN010000004.1:0-26500 GCA_051881775.1 Oscillospiraceae bacterium
GAATACTTGTGGCGATAAACAAGGCGGATATGGCAAAGAGCGGAAGATATTGGAACAGCGAAGAACATTGCCCCGAACCACGCCTCGAAGAATTCCTCAAAGAAAAATGCGAATCCGTAAAAAGAAGAATATATGAAGCTACAGGGGTGAACGTCGAACCGATATATTACAGCGCAGGTTATTCAGAGGACGGCATTCAGGAACCTTCATACAACCTCAGCAAGCTCTTTCTTTATATCCTTAGGCACACTCCGACCGAAAAGCGCGCTATATACATGGACAACCTTAACAATGATCCGAAGATGTGGGAGAAGGATGACGGCGTAGAAGCATATCAGCAGGAAATACATAGGTCATTCATCGAAAGTGTCAGAGAGGGTATATCAAAAGGTTCAGACATCGGTGGGGCTATTGGCAGCATATTTGGAGAAGCAGGCGAACGCATAGGAAGTGTAGTGGGAGCTGTTATAGGAGGCGTTTTCGGGTTTGTCGGCGGATTTTTGGGATCTATCTTTGGTTGATGTGTTTTGAAAGGAGAATGAATATGAGAAACTACGAAAGCTACAGAATTAACGAAATTTCAGCAAAGATCAACCGTGCAGGATTTGTTCCTCTTGATGTCATGGTTACCGGCGTTACCGGTGCGGGCAAATCCACAACCCTGAACACACTTTTTAGCAGGGATGTTGCTGAAGTCGGATACGGCGCTGACCCTATGACAATGGAACTCGGCAGTTATAGATTAAGCGATTCCATCCGTTTTTGGGATACTCCCGGTCTTGGGGACGGAGCCGCAAAAGATGCTGAACATTCACGAAAACTCATTGACCTTCTTTGGAAAACGTACGAAAGCGGTGGGAAAGAATTTGGTTTTATAGACCTTGCACTGGTGATAGTTGACGGCTCGACCCGTGACATGGGCACAGTTTATCGCCTTATCAACAACATTGTCCTCCCCAATATCCAATATGGACGCATAATTGTTGCGATAAACCAGGCAGATATGGCGATGAGCGGACGGCATTGGGATAAGGCTGAAAACGCACCAGATCCGGTTCTTAAAGAATTCTTGAGGGAGAAAGCGGTTTCCGTAAAAAACAGGATAAGAGAAGCAACTGGCGTAAACGTTCCAATGCCCGTGTGTTATTCGGCGGAAAAAGATTACAACATCACTTCGTTTCTTGATCTGATTGTGGATTCTATCCCATCCGAGCGCAGACCTTTGGCAGCATAACAGCATTATGATTATTGAACAACTTAATTTCAAACAAAACTGACCCGTTCTCGATTTGGGAGAACGGGTCAGTTTTGTTTTCGAGTAGTGTACAGATTGGTTGCTCAGCTCCGTATCTCGGGTGGAGCGTTTAATACAGTTTCAATCACCAAGCGGCGTACAGATTGGTTGTTGTGACTTCTCTTGTCACAACACGCCTAACCCAAGGTTTCAATCACCAAGCGGTGTATAGATTGGTTGAGCAAGAATAGACAAAATCTTTTATCTCTGCCAATCTGTTTTTATTATTATACATCACATTTGACAAAATGTAAATATCTTTGTATAAAAAATCGCAGAATAATCTTTTTTTTATATAAGCTTGACGGTGCGAAACGGCATTTTTATACTCTTTTGAGGAGTCAAAATATATGGTTTCGCACCGAAAAGCGTATATTCTATCGCACGACAAGTCCGCCCATACCTTGACCGGTCTTTCCGCCGATTCCGCTGTATGTGGCGTAGGCTATCATTCTTCGAAGAATGATGTTCTGCCGTTTATCCTTGGGAAAATACAGCTTGCAGGAGCCTATCATTCCGGGAAAAATATTTCCGCTGACGTTATACGATGTACTCTCAAGTTGATAGCTTCCAAATACGGCATTGCCAAAGGCTTCTTGGAATTCATCGAATGTTATCATGTCATTCTCGAAGGTATTGTATTTATTGACGACAGAGCGGAAGTATCCGCATATATCGGGGGCGGCTGACGGTTTGCCTCTGGTTTTGATCATTGCCGGAGTTACAAATTCAAGAGTACAGCTTTTTTCATTGATATATTTTTCGGAATCGGCTGCGTTTATCGGTTCGGCGCACTCATATCTCGTGATCTTTATCGGTTCACTTGCACCGAATACTTTAATGCTGTTGAGGCTGCAGAGAGCGTCAGAGATGATCTTCGCTTCATCGCAGAGTGTGGATACTCTTATCAGCAATCCGCTGCCTGTATCCACAGCAAAGACAGAGAAAGGGTGGTAGCCTTTCTCGTGCATTTTGGCGGCATAGTCCTTGGGTATGGCGTTCATTGCTGCGCCGTGTATCTTTACCGATATATCCGACTTTACATCGGATATATCGGCAGGTGAGGTATAAATATCAGTTTGGTATAACATTATTTCTCCCGAGTTAAAATTTTTCGTAGAATTTGTTTTTGCACTTCTTGCAAATAATAAGTGAATTCGGCTTCGCAAAAGGCACATTTTTCTTAACCTCGTTAATAGTGCCGCACTTTCTGCATTTAAAATTCATAGTATCACTATTGGCTGGTTTATTATCACCGAAAGTTGTTGGACCGGAATAACTGCTCTTGGATTTTTCTCTATTTCCCGATGATGTGTTTTGACCGTAGTCGTCACTTGCAGTCAATGCAGGAAGAACAAGGTGATTTTTATCTGTGATTTTTGGCAGATGATATGAGATAGGGCAGGCTTCACCCGGTTTGACCATTTTGCCGTCATTATGATTAGCCTTGAACCATACGAGAGTGCCGACGGAGGTTTCTTTTCCTGCTTTGTCATCTCCGTAAGGATAAGCGACGGGCTTGCCTTCCAGATAGTTGAAGTCGGTAACTGCCATATACTCCTTGAAGTATTCGGAAGACTCATCGAAAGGTATTTTTTCAAAGAAAGCATCAACGTTCATATTTTCATCGGCAAATGTCATTTTTTCGGCGTCAAAGCTCCTTTTTACAACGGAATCAACGGTTATCTTTACGCTGCCGAGACCAAGCGGTTTGCCGTGGCCAAGCTTGTGCATCTGATGTCCGTCGGCGTTGTTTTCTCCGATAGCAAGGGTCCATACAAGTCTTTTCAGCTCGTCTTCGGTAAGCTTATCGAAGAATATATCAAAGGAGAATTCTGCGCCCTTGTCGATAAGCTCGGTGGTAAGGTTTCTGCAGGTTTTCAACGGAGTTGTACAGTCGCAGGAATGGTGAAAATAGTACTTTCTGCCGTTGAGTTTCACGCCCTTTGTATCATAGTTCCATTGATATTTCATATTTGGTGCGGTTGAATAGAATTCAATTGAAGAAAGGCGAGGACCGGAAAGTTCTTTTAGTGTTTTATAAGTAAGCTGAGGTCCGTTCACTGCCTTTGCGTCGGTAAATCTCAATCTTGACGCTATCGCAGACGGGTCGCAGCCTCTTTTTCCAATCATTCCGAAAAGTCCGCAGGCTTCACAGACATTGCTTGTGTCATCACAATGGCGGTAAGAACCGAGCAGGTCATCGACCTTTTTCCTAAATACGGAACGTGATATCTGGGCAGGAGAGAGCCAGACATATTTCTTTCCGTCATCGCTGAATTCACGGTAATAAACCGGATAGCATTTTCCGTCCTTTGAAGGAGTGATAATGAATTTTTTTATGCTGCTGTCTTTTTCCGAATACATTTTGCAGACGGTATTGTAATCCTCAACAGAAAGATCAAGATCATCGACTTCGATTTCCTCGAAACTGGTGCTGAACTTATAGGAAACGGGGATCTTACCGCCTTTATAATCGGCTCTGGATTTTCCATTTGCGCCTTTTATGTACTTATAGTTTTTCCATGTTCTTTTAAACGTATTTGCTGTTTCGTCAAAATCTTCGGAACCGTCATATTTCAACTTTCTTGTATCGGCTTTATATAGGTGCCATTTCTTGTCCTCATTTTCATAGCGGATAACACCTGCGGTTCTGACATCGGAGCTTCTTGCCGAAAGGATATTGTTATTATTTACGGAAAGGCAGCTGTTGCTAAGAGTTTCGTATGCCGAACGGATAACACCTCGGATCTCGCTTCCTGTAATGACAGGTTTTCCGTTTACCTTGAAAAACGGAGCTTTTTTATGTTCGTCAAGTTTTCCTTTTTCATTCTTTACAAGCTCGGTCTCAACATTCGGAAGGTCGGGGAGAGCGAGCGGTGTTGCATTTATCATTGAACAATGGATAACACCGGAGATATTGCCTACAGTAGGTGCGTTTCTTTCAACTCCGCTGCCGAGTGAAACGAAATTGTATGGGTTTACTGCGCCTTTTTGGGGTTCTGCGATATAGTTGCTCATTTCTCTTCACCCTTTCCAATATATTTCACAGCACGGAAATCTGTGATCTGTGCGATGCCCTGTTCATCGTAGGAGATGTAGTTATGAACACGAAGCTTTTGCGCATTTTCAAGCGGCAGTGTATATTTTCCTCCGCCTATTGCGGTGTAGTTAAAGCCGTTGCTTTCTTTTTCGTTGATGTTAAGGAATTGATCTTCGGTGATGAAGTCATCGGGGGAAAGATTTGTATCGTCAATAAGCCTCCAGCTGAACTTGTCTGCGATAGTTGGACGCATAAGCTTTATTTCAGCGTTTTCGTTGAAAACCCGTGCTTCGAGCAGATGCGCTGTATCTTCAATTTTCTGCTGATAGCAGCATACAAATCTATCCGTGTACATCAGTATCATATTTCCGCTGCTTATGTTCTGTTCAATGACAGCATTCACATCTTCTGCCAAGCCAAAGTCGGCAATATAGTTTTTATCCGTCATTACAAAGCCTCCTTTGCCATTGCCGAAACATCGTCGGCTTTTAGTGCGGCGGTCACATCTGCGCCGTTGACTGTAATGCTTTCTACTGTGAACATTCCTCTGCCCACAGAAGTCAGACCGCCGACAGCAAGGTATCCTTTGTCAAGATCGCATAATGCCGCACATATCAGAGTGATATACTTTTCAGCATCGGTCAGACCGTTTTTATTAATGAAAATGTCAAGCTCGCAGCTGCCGTTGTAGCAGGTCTTTTCGGTGTAAAGTGCACCATCCTTGGTTCCTGCGGTGAAACGGTCGATTGAATTTCGTGTGATAACCTTCATTTCTCCGCCGCTTATTTCACTTTCGCTGAAGCAGATGAGTGATTTTTTCTGATCCTTGTCTTTCTCATCGACGTAGCCAAACAACTCTTTCGTAAGTATTCCGTCTGTATTGTTTGCAAGGCTCTTGAAGTGATCACGGAAAGCTCCTGCCCACGAGGTTCCGGGTATAACGGGCGTACCGTTTTTTAGTGAGAGCTGGATATAATCGGCTGAACCTATGTCGGCAGCATTTTTTACGGTGTAGCTTCTGATCGATATGGCACCGGTTTGTTTAAGCTTCACTTTTATCGCAGCAAAGCTATCGGAACTATTGGAAAGCGCACATTCTTTATAGTATTTTTCATTTGCATTGAATCCGTCAAAATCAAGCCAGTCTGCCCTATCTTCGGGAAGATCAAATTCAGCTTTTTTCAGTGAAATGACTTTCAGCTGACCGTAGCCTCTGGCGGTTTTTGAGCCGATGCGTAAGAAACCTGCGTCAATTGCACTCAAAGCGCTGAGAATATCCGATTCTGCTTCATCAGCGTCATTCAGTTCGATCATCGTTTCAAATTCAATGCCGGTTTCGACAGCCTCAAGGTCAAATTTTGCACCTTTGACTCCTACTTTATCTTTCAGCTTTACGGAATCTCTGACTGTTGTGAAGAAATCATCGGAGATAAGCTGTGCATCGTAGAAACGGAGCTTGCTTTCGGCGGAATTATCCTTATTTATATACCCGAAAATATCATTATCGCCCTGCGCTCCAAGATAGTGTCGGAAAACGCCTGCAATTGCGGTCGCAGGAATAATAGGTTTTCCGCTGCTGTCAAGGATAATATCGCTGTCGGAATTTGCATTTTCGCCCGAACCTATAGCAAGCGGAGATGCGAGCCTGAAAATTATATTGAAATATTTAATTCTGCGCATTGCTCTTCTCCCCTCTGTTCTGATACTTAATAAGTGTGAGTATAAGCAGGAGATATTCTCTCCAGTAATTATCACGGTAATGAGAAACTTCGCTCTTAGTAATGATCTTTGAGATGTATTCCTGTGAACTCTTGCTCTTTATGTTCTTGACCATAATATTCTGAAATTCGCCCAGGTCTTTTGCTTGTTTGACCATCATAGTGTATCTGCCAATTTGTGACGAATTCATTTCTCTGCCGAACGAAGCAACGAAGCTTACTGCACGGGAGCGCATTTCTTCAATCGCCTTATTTTCGTTAATAAACTTGCAGAGTGTGCCGTTATTGATTGCATTATTTACGGCTTTTTCCGACTTGACCGATCTTTCAGCAAAATCTTCGGGACGGCAGATCATAACACGGCCGAAACCCTCGTTGTTTTTTGCACCGATCATAAGCTCGGAAGGAAGCTTCATATCCGATACTGCTCTGAAAACAAGAGTTGAGCCTGCGGCGATAGTTCTGATCTGTGGCTTCTGTATGTTCCATTTGCTGTTGTAGCCTGCGATTACCCTATAACGCAGAGCAGAGCGCTTGACCTTTTCATCCTTGTCACATTCAAGTTTTTCAATGCCATTTCCGAAAGCTTTCTGAAGTCCCTGAACAGATATATCATATCCGCCCATTTCATCGGGGATAAGTACATCGGAAAGAAGAAGAACGATGAACTGTTCACCGGCTTTTATTGTTTTAACGCTGTCTGAAACGGGAGAGACATCGGCTTTTATAAGTTCGCAGGATGAATACTGCGCAGTTTTGCTTCTTCCAAAACGAAGAACCGAATGTGTGAGAATATTGTAAATGACCTTAACATATTCGGATTTTCCGGTTATGGTCCCACGGAAATACTGATCGCTGCAAAGGCTTGTCTGAGTGTAAAGATTGGCTTCATCTCCTCTTGTGTGATGATAAACCGTTTCTGTAAGAGGTGTTTTTATAACTGAATCAAAGCAGGAATATCCGTTTTTTACAGGCTTAATGATTTTGCTTCCTTCATTTTTATAGGTAACGATGTTAAACGCTCCATCCTCACCTTTGATCTTTCCGAGAATAACGGGAGCAGGGAAGTATTCCTTCATATTTTTATCGGAGATGTAAAGGTTTGAGAAAGAAACATTGTTTTTGAGGAATATGTCTTCAAAGGTTTCATCGGGAGCATTTGATTTAAGATATTCATTTGCAAAAAAGCCCATTACCGATGTTCCGGAAATAAAATCAGCCGTTTCATCCGATGCGTTTGACGGGAGCATAACATTATCCTTGAGCTTTATGAGATAGGTGATCCTAACTGTTTCACCTGTGAGGTCGTTTATATCGGACGAGGGTACCTTTTTCTCAACAAATTCAAAGCCGCATTTCACAGCACCATAACCTCTGTTTCGCTTGTAGCCGATGTTTCGGAGAGCCTTGCATATATCGGAAAACTCTGCGGCGAAACGTTCATCAATTTCAACCTCCGCTTCAAATTCGGTTCCTTTTTTAGTTAAGGGTGAATATTGCTTGACAACTCTTGTGAAACGAAGGCTGTTGTCCTTGGCGGTGTCATTTTCTATTGCAGTTGCAGCTCTTGTATATGTAAAAAGTGAAATGACCTCTTCTGCGCTAAGTCCCGATGAAACAGCTTCCTGTTTTAATTCTTCATAACCTTTTATATGTGCATCGGAGATCTTAAGACTGCCCGGTTTATCATTTCCCGAAGTACCGAAGATCTCATTTATGGTATCTTCCGAAGTACCGATAAGCTTTGCGGCGTCACGAAGGCAGCCTTTGAGCCTTCTTGCTCCGATAATAGGAAAACCGTATTTGTCGTAGCTGACATCGGTATCGATGACCGACGAAAACCCATCACCGCTTGCTGCGCAAAGGTCGGATCTGAGTGTTATATTAATCCTGCTCATTGTTTTTCACCTCCGTATCGTCAAACCATAGATCGTAAACTATCGAAATATCAAAGATTATGCTCTTTAGTTCCGACTCGTTCTCAACAATATATGATATTGAGTTATTGCGTGATAAGATCCTTTTCAATTCTGCTTTGTAGTAAGAATCGCCTTTGATTATCGCTTCGCCGAGAGCCTTTACGTCTGAACGGTTTATATCCTTGAGCATACTGCCGATCCTCTTGAACTCTTGCCAGTCGGTGCTGTACTCGTAAGGACGGGCGGTAAATTTTGCTTCCTGATGTTCACGGATCTCGTCAAGCGAATTTGTTATACCTGCGTGGCAGTAGTGGAAATCAATGTAGTTTTTATCTTCATTTCCTGCCTTATGAGAAAGTTTTTTGCCCATTTCGCAGCTTTGCTCGGCAATTTCATATACATCGGCAAAAGGAGCGTGGCTATGGAAGATAGCAACACCTGCACAAGCTGAATTTTTGCCTTCGGATGTCAGCGTTTCAAAATATGTATCAAGAATATCGGGAACAGCATGAGCATTGCAGACAATAGTTATTTCATCACCGCCGCTGATGATCTTGCGGTAGGAATAACGGTTTTTATGCTTGTCCTCGGCATTGTAAAGTTCGGTCAGCTTTTCTTCGATCGCCTTTATAGGCTTTTCAACGAAGTCTTGGTTTGTATTTTCGGAAAAGCCCCTCAAAGCATTTACGCCTGCGGTATAGTCCTTAACATTTTCAGTGGTTTCCTTGACTTTTTTGCCCATATTGTTGCCGTCAATGTAGATTATAGCCAGCAGACTTTCCGTGCCTTTCTCAGTCATAGCGTCAAATTCGTTTTCAAGGATCTTCTTGCTTTCGGTCTTGCTTTTTTTAGAAACTTCCTCATACTTGCGCTGTTTTCTTATGCTTTCGGAAGTGTATTCCTTGCCCGATGTTTTTTCGACAATAGGTTGATATGTAAGCCTGTCGACCTGAGTGAACGGAAGAACATTGCACGGGATATGATAGGAGCCGAGGTTTTTCTGCATAGCGTTTTCGGCATAAAGCTTTGCTCTGTCGCTGACAAAATCTCCGCTGACTTCAACAGCAGAAGCGATAATGCTGACAGCGTAGGTTTTTTCAAGCACCTGCCTTGAAAGCGCCTTGTTTACGTTGATATAGGTATTCTTATCTTTGAAAATAACGCATAGATTTCCGCCGCCTTCGTAAATAACTTCGGCGTCAAGTCCGCTGCTGTTGAAATTTTCGATAAAGTCGCATTCGGCTTTTTCGTGCCAGTTTCCTTTGATGCGGAACTGCTTATTATTCTCGTTGAAGAAATCTTTGAACAGCGAGGACAAAAGCTCGGATGCTCCCGTTATTTCCTGCACACGGTTGGTGCGGTAGATGTATTCCTGCTTGCTGCGGCAGTCATACAGTGCGAGTATGTTTTTTGTTTCTGCCATATTTCAACCTCCGTATTGTAAAAATATATAAAGAATATACATGTTGCGGTTTTGTTGTGCATCGTCGATGTGCACAATAATATGTCGGAGTTTCAAATGTTTTATTATATTTTATCACAAAAGCACGTTGATGTCAACACGATAACGGTAATAATTTCTATCCATAGCTTCTGAACCGCACAAATCTGAACTCCGACACCTTAACAGTTTCCCCGTTCTGACCGATATGCGTTGATACCACCCTTTCAGTTGTTGCACACAAAACATTTATCCCCAAACCGAGAAGCTTTGATATGACCGCATAGCTTAAAGTCATTTCGCCCTGAACAAGAACAGCGTCCGGCTTATATCCGCAGATCATTACCGCATATTCGTCTGCAAGTTTACCTATCTTATCGCTGTCAAAGTTCGGATCAACGGAAGGAAAGGGAATATCGATCATTTCACTGTACATTTCGGCTGCTTTACGCTGTTCTCTGCTCCATAAATCCGATTTGTGATTTGTAAAATTAATAAACATAATTATTTCTCCTTTTGATCATCGGTTTTCACTCTATATACATCCTCGGGATAAGATAATTAAGTTTTTTAAAAAAATTTTTGCCAATCGGAGCTGAAAATAAAAATGACCCGACAGAAAATGCCATAAGCATTACCTGCCGGGATGTTTTTTCAATCACCTAATGGTGTTGGGGTGTTTTATACCGAGAGAAAGGAGGTGTTAAAGCACCTTGCGCAGTTTCAATCACCTAATGGTGTTGGGGTGTTTTGTACGACAAAGCTATTGAAAAGCAAGTCAAAGAGTGCATGTTTCAATCACCTAATGGTGTTGGGGTGTTTTATACAAAAAGACAAAACTTGAAGACAACATCAGAGAAGCAAGTTTCAATCACCTAATGGTGTTGGGGTGTTTTGTACGAGGATATACCACAAAATCCACGTTTATCAAGTATGCACTGTTTCAATCACCTAATGGTGTTGGGGTGTTTTGTACTACTCTGTCCGCACTCGTAAATGCTCCCTTTACCTGTTTCAATCACCTAACGGTGTTGGGGTGTTTTATACACAGGGTTCTGGAGAACATCACCCTGTCGATATAACCTAGTTTCAATCACCTAATGGTGTTGGGGTGTTTTGTACGAAACAATGAGAAATACCATTAATAACTACACCGTGTTTCAATCACCTAATGGTGTTGGGGTGTTTTGTACGTCACGACGAAAACCTCGTTAACGCGTGCACAGCGTTTCAATCACCTAATGGTGTTGGGGTGTTTTGTACATAAGCCGCATTTCGCCCTTTTCCGTATCAACAGTGTTTCAATCACCTAATGGTGTTGGGGTGTTTTGTACAGGAGGTAAGAAAAATGAATAAGGAACTCGCAGAGTTCGTTTCAATCACCTAATGGTGTTGGGGTGTTTTGTACGAGATCGCGGTGCTTGCGGTAAGCACGGCTTACTGCGCGTTTCAATCACCTAATGGTGTTGGGGTGTTTTGTACTGTTCCCGATTCACCAGTTACTATTGAAGAGGGAAAAGTTTCAATCACCTAATGGTGTTGGGGTGTTTTGTACGCAGAAACATCGAACCTATCGTCAGCGTTCTTCAGTTTCAATCACCTAATGGTGTTGGGGTGTTTTGTACGAGTTTCGTGTACAAAGGAGTTATTGAAAATGTGACTTGTTTCAATCACCTAATGGTGTTGGGGTGTTTTGTACTCAAAACTTCAGTGAAAGATTTGAGGTCCAAATCCGAGTTTCAATCACCTAATGGTGTTGGGGTGTTTTGTACCATATTGCAGTAAAACCTGTGATGATGCATGTATGGTTTCAATCACCTAATGGTGTTGGGGTGTTTTGTACGTATTTGGAGATACATTTATGCAGGCGATGCAGTTTCAATCACCTAATGGTGTTGGGGTGTTTTGTACCGAGCTCTAATTTCCATCGCATATGAATATGGATAGAGTTTCAATCACCTAATGGTGTTGGGGTGTTTTGTACTTTGTAGCCTGTGGCGCTTTTTTAAGAAATTCGAGGGTTTCAATCACCTAATGGTGTTGGGGTGTTTTGTACCCAGAATTCATCGACATAAAGTCTGAATTTCTTACAGTTTCAATCACCTAATGGTGTTGGGGTGTTTTGTACAAATGTCCTAACTTTTATTGTCCTGAAAGAAGTTTGAGTTTCAATCACCTAATGGTGTTGGGGTGTTTTGTACAGTCTTTTGGGTGACATGATAGCGTGTGTACACAGTTTCAATCACCTAATGGTGTTGGGGTGTTTTGTACTAAATAATTCACGGTATTTATTATCGCAATCCTGAAGAGTTTCAATCACCTAATGGTGTTGGGGTGTTTTGTACTGCGGAGCCGCAAACCACATAGCTATGGGAAAAACTCGGATTTTCAGGTCTCAAAAACAGCTTTTTTTACACCTCAAAAAGCATCAAAAATCACGTTTTAACAAAAATTTATCAATTTATCAACAATTGTTCATTTGCTGTTAAAAACGTTTTAGATTTGTACTCTGTACATATAATATCATAAATTTTATTTTTTGTCAAGTTTTGCTTTAAAAAACTTAATTAAGGGAATAAAGTTATGTTTATATAGTGTAAGAGATGAGAAACAAATCCTATTCTTATCAAGGAAATGCTGATCAATACGTTTCAGCCGTTTTTCAAAATGTCCTCAAAGTGGAAAGCTCGTACATTTCTCAAAACGGCGAAACGAACGCTGCACTTTGATCAGCTTTTTTCTAAAGGGAATAGGTGCTGTTTCAAATCAATTAATGATGTGAGGAGGTGTTAATTTATGGATTGGGATAGTGATTTCATTGCCATTAAATTATAATAAGTTTTTAATGCTCTCGGCAGCGGAGGGCTTTCGGCAGAACGTCCTATACTGTCAGAAAAGGAGGTAGGAATCTGACGGCATTAGGACGTTTTGAACTGCTGATCCACAAACCGTTTCCGAAAAAACAAATAAATTCGGAAACGGTTTTATTGACTGTAATCAAATGTGGCAGTATAATATAAACAAGCTCAGAGCAATGAAGCAAAAAGGAGGACAAAGAAATGACCAACGATGAGATCACGCAGTTCTATGCCGGCTATGATGACGATGATGACGACTGCGGTCTTGACGGGTTCCTTGATGATATTGAAGATGAATGTGAGACCTTTGAAGAACGTCTGAAACGGTATGATATAACGCTGGACGGGCTTCGGCGGAAATATGCGGAGTTCGCTGCATGGTACGGGGAAATGACAGAACGTATAGGCGCCGAATGCGGTCAAAAAGCTATTGTGTGCAGAGCGCTTTGCAGATATATACGCCAAAACGGTGCCGATGATGATGTTATGCGCTTCTGGTGCGTCTGCGCAAGCGAATATTACGATAACATTTTCCCCGACGGCTATGACAAGGACGAACAGAGCATTCTTTTCAACTTCCTTGCCCTTGAAAGCGACATTGAGGACTTTATGTTCCGTATAAAAAACGAAGAAGCTGCCAAAAATGACTTCCGCCGTCTTAGGGATAATATCAGCTTCGGCGAGCCTGTGGGGGAGATCGACGCTCATAAGCTCTACCATGAATTTTCCTTTCGCTTTGACATAAACGGACCGGAGCTTGAAACCAATCTGGAGACTGTTACCTCGGACATTTGCCGTTCACCTCAGCTGTATAAAGCCGCTCCTCTTGTTTACTACGGACTTATCATGCGGCAGACTAAAAAAATGACCGATACCGCAGGATATGAACCGAATTATCGGGCGGCGTTCGAGACAAAGGTGCGCTGCATTGACAAGGACAACGGCAAAAATATCAGCTCCGTTCTTGCGCATATTGAAGTGTACAGGTTCTTCAAGGAGCAGCTTAAAGGACAGTTTGACGAGTTCTTCTGCGATATGGGCTTTTCGGTAATGAGCAACATACCCCAGTGCAGCCTTGTGTCACACGACGGCATAACAAGACCGCTGTATTATCAGATAAGGGACGAGTTTTTCACAGCGTTTCCAAACGGACTTTTTGACAATCCCGTTGTTGTGGGAGCGGATGTTCATCACGATGATGTTATGAACTACGAATGCTACGATGAAAAGCTGCCGCCGAAATTCAGGCTGCTTGACAGGATACGTCCGTTTATTGCGGAAAGCGAGCGCTTTTCGGAGGAATACCTTGACCTTGTGGTAAAAAACGAAACGGAGCAATGTATGCCGGTAGTTTTAGGCATTTTTAACGGCGCAGGTGTTGAGAGCAGCTTTTTCAAACCCGACTTTATGGACATAATTTATGCTGTGATAATTGATGAGCTGCAAAAGCATATCAGCGGCAGGATAAAGTCCGAACTGCTTGAAATGACAGGCTTTTTCACGAAAGGAGATGCGGAAATATGAGCGATTATGACGATTATGACGAATACGATGATTATGACGAAGAAGAAAGCATAAGCGACATTCTTGAAGAATCGAGCCAAAGCTGGAACGAGATGTTTGCGGACATAAGGAAGGAATTTGCGGAGCTTTTTGAAGAGTATGACGAAATGGTCGATGAATACGGCGACCTTGCCGAGGACGACCCGGAACTTATGCAGGAAGAAATAGCGATGCAGAACGTAAGGCTGTTTGCAGGTATGCTCATCAACGCAGGTACATCAATTGGCAATTTTCTGAATGCGTCCGCAAAGCTTGTCAGCGGAGAGCTGCCCTGTGTTCACCTTCACAACGAAAGCGAAAAGCAGGTGGAGGATACATACAAAGCCGGCGAACATCTCTCCATTGAACGGGGCGTTTACACTCACCACGGCATTTACGTTGGCGGCGGCAAGGTGATACACTATTCGCAAGGCTATGACAGCGTTCCCGAAATTCGTGAGGTCAGCTTCAAGGAATTTGCAGGCATAAGCAAGGTCAACATCGTACCCGAAAAGGACAGCCCCTTGCGCTTCACAGCCGATGAAGCCGTTAAAAGGGCGTACTCCCGTCTTGGGGAAAGAAACTACAATCTTGTATACAACAACTGCGAGAATTTCGTGCGGTGGTGCAGGGCAGGGTGTTAAAATAATACCGATATGAGGTATCGTTTCGGTATAGGTATAACTTGAATGTATACTAATTAAGTATAGAACTAACATAAAACGGAGGTAAAAAGCTATGGATAATTACAAAGCAAACAACACATCCTTCTTTGAAAAAATGGAGAAGGACATATCAAAGATCGAGGACGAAAGCATAAGAAAGCAGCTTATTAAAAATCTGCTTATGATAAAGGATAAGAAGATAAACATCCTTATCACCGGCGCAACAGGTTCGGGCAAAAGCTCCACTATCAATGCGCTTTTCAATGCAGAGGTGGCAAAGGTAGGCTCGGGCGCAGACCCCGAAACGCAGGACATAACCAAGTATGAGCTTGATAACCTTATCCTCTGGGACAGCCCCGGTCTTGGTGACGGCAAGGAAGCCGACATTAGGCACTCCAAGAACATTATCCGAAAGCTGAACGAGCTTGACAGCGACGGTGCGCCTGTTATTGACCTTGTGCTTGTAATTCTTGACGGCAGCACAAGGGATTACGGAACATCTTACGAGCTGATAAACAAAGTCATTATCCCCAACATGGGCGAGGACAAGGAAAAGCGTATCCTTATTGCTATCAACCAGGCTGACGTTGCTATGAAAGGCCGCTACTGGAACTATGAAAAGAACTGCCCCGAGCCGCAGCTTGAAGCGTTCCTTGCGGAAAAGGCGCAGTCGGTAAAGAACCGCATTTATGAGGCAACGGGAGTGAACATAATGCCCATATGCTACAGCGCAGGCTACAAGGAAGAGGGTCTGCCCCAGGGAAAGCCTTACAACCTTACAAAGCTGCTTATGTTTATCGTTAAGTACACCCCTGCTGAAAAGCGCCTTGCATATTTTGACAACATCAACAAGGACAATACCATGTGGGAAAGCGACGATGGACTTGAAGATTACAAGGAAGAGGTACGTTCATCCTTCAAGGACAGCTTTATGGAGTGTGTAACGGGCGGCTCGGAGATAGGTGCGGAGATAGGCTCCATATTCGGACATGGCGGCGAGGTAATAGGCAAGGTAGTCGGCGGAGTTATCGGCGGCGTTGTGGGCGTTATCGGAGGTGTTTTCAGCGGAATAGGCTCTCTGTTCGGACTTTGATATGGGAGTGAACTATTCTTGCTATCGTGCGGAGGAGTTTGCCGGGTGTACTGACCGCTTGGGCGTAACGCCTTTGGATATACTTATTGCAGGTGCAACGGGTGCAGGGAAATCCACAACGCTGAATGCGCTTTTCGGCGGCAATAAAGCGGTGGTGGGAAAGGGCGCAGACCCACAGACTATGAAGGTCACCCACTACCGCTTCAATAACGATGTGCGCTTCTGGGACACGCCCGGTTTAGGCGACAGCCCCGAAAATGACAAGCGGCATATTGAAAAGCTGGACGAAATACTTAGCAGCCGTTACGGTGAATCGTGCAGGTACGGTTACATTGATATGGCGTTAATGATAATCGACGGCTCCGTAAGAGATATGAACACGGCTGTCAGCGTTATTGAGCTGCTGAAAAAACATCTTGACGATGACAGGATAATTATTGCGGTAAATCAGGCTGATTTTGCAATGAAGGGCTTGCACTTTGACTATGCAAAAAATCAGCCTGACAGTACCCTTGCGGAGTTTCTTGATAACAAGGCAAGGTCGGTACAGCGCAGGCTTTCCGAAAGCACGGGCGTAAAAATTGATCTGCCCGTTTACTATTCCGCAGAATACGGCTACAACATAACGGGTCTGCTTGATACGATAATTGAGCATCTGCCGGGCAACAGGCGTTTGGCAGGAAAAATAAAACATTCTTATTTCAAATAAAGGACTGCTGCACAGCTAAGTACAGCAGTCCTTTTATTATACGCTGCCGAATTGGTTATTTGTGATCTCGGCAATCTCCTTATCTGACAGATCGGGGGCAATATTCTTTTCAGCTTTCTGCATTCCGCTTTCAATTTCGGCTATTTTTTGATTATTAACAAGTTCACCTTTCCAGAAAGATGCTACATCGCCAAATGGTAGTCCAAGATTTACATATTGAGCGATCCTATCTGACGTAAGTGACTCGTTAAGCGTGCCGTTTTTGTTAAGAAGTCCTAATATATTTTCTATACCGGGATATTTTTGTACTACAAGACCCGTTATAAGTTCAGCAGCGGCATGGTATCTGTCGTCCGGAGAATATTTTGCTGCCCGTGCAGTATCCAACTCCATAGAATTGACTATTTTATAGGCTTCATTATAGGATTCAATATCTCCTTCTCCAACTTCAATTCCATCTTCCTGAGCGATAAGCGCTTTAGCACCAAACTCATCCATATCTATACCGGGGTCCATAAGTCCCAGTTTGACAGCAACATCGGCAATAACATTAACTACCGATTTAATGCCGTTGGCTATAACGGACAAACCATTGATAACATATGTAACAACCGATTTTATGCCTTCAATAAATTCTGATAAAAATCCCATTATAAATTACTCCCTTACTTTTTCTTTTTAGACATCTTATAAATTTTATTATTGGTGAACGCTGCATAATCTCCGTTTACAAGATCATCAAAACATTTTGAAAGCCCCGAATAATTACTTTGAGTTTCATCCATGTTTTCTATTATATAGCCACTTGCGGTAAGCACGGCGCTGTATAATGCGATAAATGTATGCTTTGGAGAAGCTGAATTTGAAACAAGCAGTTGAATTTTTTCAAGGCAGGTTTTCTGTAATGCTTCATTTTTTTGTGATATTTCAAGCAGTTTTTTGAATATCTGAAGCATATCACGGTCTATACATTTGGACATCATATCACGGCGTATATCTGCACAGCATTCTTTAACCTCATCATTTGTTATATCATCTGAATCGGTATTTATTATGCCTCGGCTTGTGCGGTTGGATATTTTAACGTGCATAGGTTTGGGAGTGGATTCTGTGAAAATTATGGCTTCTCCAGTGTCGAGAGAGGAAAGATAGCTTTGCTGTTCCTCGTCCATAAGCATAGTGTTTCCCACAGTTTCCTTATCGTCCTTAGCAAAAAGCTTGTGAATAATTTTTGTGTTGGTATTTTTGAGAACTTCCACCGACAGTTTGTTTGGTATCTGATCTACGATAACAAGACCTTCGCCGTATTTTCGCACTTCTGCAAGAAGATCGGTAAACATTTCAACGGAGCTTTTCTTGGCGCCGCTGTCTCCAAGTTCGCTCTTTGAGAGAAGTCGGTGTGCTTCTTCTACCAATGTGATATGACGAAATGAGGGTTCCTCCTGATGCCGTTTGCGAATAACGCATGCAAGCCTTGATAGTATAAAGCCCATCATAAGAGCCTTATCTTCAGGCGATTTCATATCCTCCATTTCAATTATCACATTATGTTCTATTAGTTTTTCAAAGTCCACAGATTTACGGCAGTCAAGCATATAGCCCTTGGCGCCTACGGTAAGATTTGATATTCTGCTGACAAGAGAGCCAATGTATTCTGATTGGAGCCTGTCACCGAAATGCTTTTTTTCGACTATTTGGGGAAGCATATAAAGAAGTTCGGACATAGTGGGAAAATACTCTCCGTTATACGGATCGTCACTATAACGATTGCTGTTGGTGCCTATATCCCAGCCCATTTTTTCATAACATGCTACGAGCGCTTCGTCCAACAGCTGAGGCATGGATGCTTCCATGGGAAAGGCTGATGTAAAAGTGGCTCTTACCATATCAATATGTGAGGAAATATTTTCGCCGCGTATCAGTTCAAAGGGATTGAACCGAAATGGCGCACAGCTTTCATTTCCCATTGTAAAAACTACCACATCGTCTGCTATCCCGTTTTTTACCATAGAACGGTATTCTGTTTTGGCAGGTTCAAGCACAAGAAATGGTATTTTGGATTCGCAAAGCAGCTTCTGGCAGGTAACAGTTTTTCCGCTGCCGGTAACACCGCCGATAAAAATATGCTTGCACAAGTTCTTTTTCGGCAGCATAAAGCTGTTTTGCTTCATTATATTTCCACGTTGGATAATTGAGCCTATTTCAATGCTGTCATCGTCATTTGATTTAACGTTAAGACCGAATTCCACAGCTTGTTTAAGATTTATACCGGGTACCTCATGCTGAGGAAGTCCTGCAAAAAGTCCTATTTCCTTTGGGATAAGAAGGGTGGATAGTTCGATATTACTGTTGTAATATGCACTGCCTAAAAGCGATGGTACATTTTTATCTTCATCATATGGCATAAGCTGAGTTCTGAAGCTTGATATAACATCATTTGCTGTTTCTGCGCTGCTGAAATCTCTTGCACGCAGAGGGCTGAACGATGATTTTTCGCCTTGATATAAAGACAGCAGCGCTGATTTAAGCTGATCTCTTGTAAGGGTATCCTTTGCCATATAATATACCGCTGTACTGAAAATACCCTTGCCTGCGCCCACATTTATTCTTTCAAGCAGTTCTTCGTCAATATATTTTAATGTTTCCTGCGCCTTTTTGTTGGCAAGCTCAAATGACATTGATGAGCCTTGGTTTAAAGCTCTGCTGTTTGACTCCTGGTGGGATTCGCTGGTTCCTTCGCTGGCGCTGTGATTGCTGCTGTGCTTTTGTGAGCCTGATCCGTAGCCGTCTTGCTTTGTTTTGCTTGAACCGGTTGTGTCACCGGATGAATTGGTATCGGTAATACCCTGATTTTGTTGTATATTGACCTTTGAAAACAGATAAAGCTTGTTGTATATATCGTACACTTCATTTTTTATACGGTTAATGCTTTCCTTATCAAGCGGTCGGCATACAATAACTATGCGCCACTCTGAGCCCTGCATACTGTTTATGAGCCTGTCAATTCCTTGGAAATCTTCGCTTTTGTCTTTGTTTTCATTATATGAAGGTATACCTAAAATAACACCTGAGCGTTTAAGACGTCGGTTTACATCAAGGATGCAGGAGCGTATATCGTCTTTGTCAAGATTATTTTCGGCAATACTTCCCGAAAAATTCCCGAGGAATGTCTTTTTTATATGGCTGCTGTATTCCGAGGCATGTATCTGTGTATCGCAAAGTCCGTTGCGTACTGCGCCGAGATAGAGTTCAACGCCTGTTTTTGTGCCTGATAAAATATATACAAGATTGAATGCAGGATTGGTGACAGAAGCTATTACATTTTCAAATGCTTCACGTTGGGGATAATCTTTGTCATAGGTAAGGCTTGTCACCTTAAAGAACGACATATCATCAATAGTAACATCGGGAGTACTGTTTTGATTTATTACGTTTTCAATTTCTCCTGCGCTTTTGAAAAGATCAATGCTGCGGAAAAAATCCGAGATATCATCGGTAACAGCCGCAGAAGGAAGATTGTTATTTTCCATTTCTGTTTATCCTTTCGCTGCTTCTATTTAATGATTATTAGACTGTGATTGCAACTCTTTTGATCTTCCATCTGAGGCTTGTTTCAACCATTTTAAAACAGCTTCTTTTGTATCGTTTGGGTGAGTTAATACAGCAAAAGTTTCATTTAAGGATATATCATTAGTTTTTACAATAATTATTTTCATATTTTTTGCATCACCAGATGATGAGCCGACACATCTGATTGCAAATGAATCGTTCTCATAATTACCCAAAAACAAAAACAACAAATCATTTTCTTTAAAATTATTTAATAATTTGGGTCGTATTTTTTGGAATGGTCTAAAGGTGGTATCCCAATCTTCAAATTTTTTTACAATGTTACAATTTCCAAGATTTATACCATTACCATGGCAAAATAAAAGAATTTCTCCATCTTTTTTTGTGAAATTAATATTAGCTAATATAGATCCATTCAGTTCACTTGAAAGATAGCATCTGCACCTTTGTGGAGCAAAAAACTTTTCTGCATTTTCACATATTTCTTGCATACTCTGGTTATCCTTGACCAAGGATTTATTTTTTCTTTCCAGAGATTTATATGATTTTTGCAAGGAAGCATACTCATTTTTCAATGAATCATACTCTGCAGATTGTTTTTCCATTTCACTTTTCAAAGCAGTTATCATATCGGTCTGCTGTTTAATTGTGATATTTGATTGAGCAAGCTCACCTTCAAATTCTGCAGATTTATTACGGGATATAGTCTGTATTTGTTCTGCGGTTTTGCAAGGATCAGATATATTATCATATACTACGGCCTGTATAAAACGGCAGGGTACAAATTCCCGGAGAATACTCTCCGCTGCAGATTTTTCGCTTGCTGTGTAAGCAATATGTACCGCTATATCAAAAAAGTTTTTCTCGTTGAGTATGGTTAAGATCTTATCTTTAAGATCCTGGGCAAAATCATTGCTCTCATATTCATAAATATCTTCTCCGTCAATATAAAACGGAGAGGTTTCTTGGTATAATGCTTTAAATATTCTTATTTCGTTTGATTTTATGATTAATATTAAATCCATATTATTCTCCTCGGCAAAATTGACATTTTTTGATAATCTGATACAGTATTATTATACACTATATACAAGAACGTGTCAATAGAAACAGACATAAAAAGACAGATTTTGTGCTTTGGGCAGAGAAATGGTGTAATAAGTGAAACTGTTTCAGGTATAATAAGGATTTTAGAGCAGCCGGATAAGTTAACTCATGAAAATGCCTGTAATTATAAAAAATCTCAAATGTCAAGAAAAGCGTTTCCGGCAAAAAAATAAATTACGGAAACGATTTTCTTGATGTTGGCTTTATATCTTGGTATAATATAGACAAGTTTAGAATTATTAAAGTCTTGTTTGTTTGAAACAGCCGATGTATTTGGCTTAAATTATTGAGAAAAGGGGATAAAGCTATGAATGAAAAGATAAACGGCGTATGGGTAATGCGCAATTCCGAGCCGCTGCCCAATGAGCTTGAAAAGATCAAGAGGATGTACATAATTTTTGCGATCTGTCTGGGTATTGGACTTATCTTCGGCGTACAGTTTTTAATGACGATAGGCGGAATGGGACTTATAGGGTGGTTTATGTTCGACTATATGTGGTCATATGCCAAGCTTATGTCCCTCAGACAGCAGGATTTTAAGTTTGAACATGGCATTACCTACGATGACATATTTGAAAAGCTGCAGCCTGCGCTTATATCAAAATACGGTCCGAGCATGACTGTAGAGCGCTGTTTGTTAGGCGATGACAATATCGTAAACATTACATACGACAATATAATCTATCAGATATTCATATACGATGATCCCGTATTCAGGATACGCTGGGGAAAATCCCTCGGAAGGGCAATGGCGCCTTCTTCCCACTACAAGGATTACAAAAAGGCGCTCATAGGAATGGGCATTATCGGGTTTGAGATACAGAATCTCTTTAATATAAACAAATAACAGAAAGGACAGATAACAATGAAAAGAATAACAAACAGGCTTTTATCCGCAGTTCTTGCAGTAATATTTTCGTTAGGTGTATTCGTGCTTCCCAACGGCATATCAAGAAATATGGATATTACAGCTCTTGCCGCGAAAAAGACCTTAGCGGCTCCAAAGCTTGTTTCCGTTGAAAAAGGTTACAGCAGATTAACTGTTTCATGGAGTGAGGTGAAAGGGGCAAATGCATATTATGTCTACATAAAGCAGGACGGCGAGGACGAATATGTAAAATACCGCACAACATCAAAAACCACTTGCAAAATATCCGGTGACCTTAAACCCGGTACGGTATATAATATAAAGATCACTCCCATAAAGATAGGGGAGGACAAAAAGCTTAAAGCAACGGGCAGATCACTGGCTGTTAAAGCAAATACAAAAAAATATAATGACACGCTAAAGAACATTACCTACACTCCGACAGAGATAGTCTGGGCGGATATGACTGCATTCGGCGGCGGAATATACAGCGGTGACCCTGCTACGGCATATTTTACCCTGTCATGGGACGACCTTAAAGATGTCAATTATAAAAGCTATGCTATTTATTTCCGTATTCCTAAGTGGGTCGGCTATGATGAAATACCTGCCGATGCCAAATTCAGTCATGAGAACGGCAGAACTGTTGCAAAAATAGGTTATTCCTGCGGTTCAAAAGTCAGATGTGTTATTTATCCGATGCACGGTGACGTTAAGGGCAAGGGAACTGTAGTCAATTTAACCACATATGCGCCGAATGTAACGTCTATAAACCTTGCCGAACACGGATTTGTAAAAGGTAAAAACAACACTTATTATGACGTTTCCGACAGATCACTGCTGTCGGTGGGATTGTCCGTGTCGCTTATCTTAGGTTCTTACGGATATGACCTTTCCTATAACAACAGCGCAAGCAGCAATACAAAGCTTGTGTACAAGGTAAATTGCGGCTCGCTTACGGTAGGTACTCTCACTATGACAAAGACGGCGTCCGGAGTAACGATAGTTCTTAAGGATTCCGGCAATCATATAATGTATGTTGAATCTCCTAAAACTGCGCAGATATACCTTTAAGGAGGACAATTCCATGTCAAAAATGCGTGCTTCGATTGTTTCGGTAAAAAAATGTGCATTCTGCAGGTATTGGAGAGGTCCTGCAGCTGTTCCTACAAGAACTAAAAATTATTGGGAATACGAATCTGACGACAGAGCAGAATGTATCAAGCGCAGAAGCGAAAGATCGGCATCTTTCCCCGGCTGTCCGGATTATGAACTGGATAGATACAAATATCCGATCGTATAGTGAGTATAATGTAAACACGCTCCGCATAGAAATCAACCTATGCGGAGCGTGTTTATCTATAAAAGACTAATACTAAGTTCATATCAACCTATAGACAAATCCGAAAGCTATAACCCAGCCACTCGGCGTCAAGCTCCCTTGCAAGGCACCGAGCATTGCGGCGGTCGCTTTCCTTGATTGGCTGAGTTCTATCTTCCGTCTTTGTCTATAGAACGATATGAACTTAGTATAAAGAGTGTCTGAGCAGCGCAGGCACTCTTTATTTTTTTGTGCGCGATTACAGATTTTTTGAATTGTGAGTATGATCATATCAAATACTATAATGGTACTTTGCTTTATTTCGGAATATTTATGTCAAATTAAAGTGCAATTTGCCGATTTCGGAATTTTGATTTGACATAGTAATAAACGTGTGCTATAATGAAAAAAATAGAATTCGGGAGTGGTGAAAGTGGTTGAACGTACTGAATATCTTGAACTGATAAAAGCCTGGAGAGAAGAAAAGGTAATAAAGGTCATTACGGGAATACGCCGCTGCGGAAAATCCACGCTTCTGGAGCAGTACAGGGACTACCTGCTCGGTACAGGCGTAAGCGGCGAACAGATAATTTTTATCAATTTTGAAGATCTTGATTTTGAAGATCTGCTTGACTATAAAAAGCTGTATTCCTATCTGACGGAGCGCCTTGCAAAGGATAAATACACATACATTTTTCTTGATGAGATACAGAAGGTCGCCGAGTTTGAAAAAGTGGTTGACAGCTTGTATATAAAGGATAATGTCGATATTTATATCACGGGTTCAAATTCTTATCTTCTTTCGGGGGAGCTTGCAACGCTGCTGTCGGGGCGTTATGTGGAAATATCTATGCTTCCGCTGTCCTTTGCCGAGTTCTGCAAGCTGAAAAAGTCAGAAAGCGGCACCGATGAATTGTTCGCCGAGTATATGCGTGACGGCGGAATGCCATATGTTGCGCTTATGGATAAAACCAAAGAAAAGGTGGATATGTACCTTGAGGGTATATACAACACGGTTATCGTCAAAGACATTGAGGACAGGCAGAAGCGCAGGGAACAGGACGCAAACAAGCGTAAGATAACGGACATTGCGCTTTTGAAGAATATTGCCAAGTTTCTTGCAAGCTCGGTAGGTAGCCCTGTTTCCGTGAAAAGCATATCGGATTATATCGTTTCCTCCGGCAGAAAGGTTTCGGACAATACTGTCAGCGATTATATCGAGGCTCTTGAGGAATCTTATATTTTTTATCCTGCAGAGCGGTATGACATTCTTGGTAAGCAGACATTGAAAATGAATCAAAAGCTGTACATCGTTGATTTAGGCATCCGCAGGCATTTGCTGTCGAGAAAAAATTATGATTTAGGCTTTTCTCTTGAAAATATCGTTTTTCTTGAGCTTATCCGCAGGGGATATAAGGTGAATGTGGGCAAAGCAGGTGCGGCAGAGGTGGATTTTGTTGCGCAGAAAGACAACAAGGTGCGTTATTTTCAGGTGACGGCTTCTCTTGCAGATGAAAAGACCTTTGAGAGAGAAATTACTCCGCTTCGCAATATTGCCGATAACTATCCGAAAACTATTCTTACTCTTGATCGTTTTACTCTTGGGGATTATGAGGGGATAGAGGTGGTTAATGTGGTGGATTGGCTGCTTAATAAATAATTGAAAGGTAAGTGCTCCCGTATGAAGTTTATATGCTTCATACGGGATATTTTTGTTTAATTGTCCTGAAAACGGTACAGCTCTTGCACTAGCATTATGAGCGGAATTTATTACTATTTTGCGTGTATGTGATAGATTCAAAGATTCTGCGTTGCAGAGTTTTCATACGACCAAACATTCATTACTGCATACACATAATGAAGGCATAATTCCAATATCATCAATCGGACAGGATCTTGGCAATTCATAAATCCGTAATGCGTCATTATCGGATAGTATTTTTTTCAATCCGTTTTTCAGCTTTTCAAACTTGTTTTTTTCGAGGTCAAATTCAAAAACAGAATATTGTACTCTTATCCCATATGAGAGAAGAAGTTTTACTGCTTTGCGTCGGCGTTTGTTATTGTGAATATCAAAAACAATGACGTACATAGCTGTTTTCCTCCCTTAATGCCTTGTAGCAGCGGATATTTTCCGAATCTATTGCATTGGCAATCATATCTGACTGCCTTTTCAAGCAATCTCTTACTGTTTTACCGTAACCTTCAGAATTCATATATGGGCAAATGCCTTTCATTGAAGTTTCATAAGCTTCAATGGCTTTCGCCCTGCCGTTGCCGGATAGATAAACTCCGCCGTTCTCTTTTGAAAAATCATTTTCTTTATCTGCTGATAATGCAAGATCAAGAGCAGTCAGGTCACAGATATATCTGAATTCTTCCATAATATCTGATGCCAGTGCATAATGACCGTTCTTGATCTCATGCATAACGCCTACATAAGGATCAAGACCTTTGGCTTGTATATTCCTTAATGTTTCGTTATAAAGCAACGAATATAAAAAGCTCAATATTGCATTGAATTCGTCTTTAGGTGGCTGTCTTGTCCTGGAATCAAAGGTAAGGTTAGGCGGAACGAGCGCTTTTATCTCTTGAAAATACAACGCTGCACAATTTCCTTCAAGCCCCCGAAGTGAAGCTATGCTTTTCTGCCTTTTGCATTGAAGGCATGAGTTGAGTATTGTATTCTCGAATTTGTTTAATACTTCTAAAGGAGCTTCTGCGATCTTTAATACCTCAAGCTGTGAGAGGAGCTTTGAAACAATGATTTTTCTGCTTATTCCAATGCGGAATTTCATATTGTCCATAAGTCGATATTGGTGCTTTTTCCTTAAAACATGCCCTACATTATCGCAGCAGGTACTGCATATTAGTTTATCAACACCATTTATCCACGATATAGGACAGTTATTATTGCTCAGACCAATAACAGCTTGCGATGTTATCTGGACAGAGGAGTGTATTACAAGTGAATCAACGGTATTAATGGGTATTTCTTTGAGCATATTCCCGTTTTTGCTTATACACAGAACACCACTCCTTAAATTGATCTTTGCACCGTATTCATTAACATAAAGATCCATAAAGCGCACCTCCGTAATTTATTTACATATTATATACATTAAGAATACCGGCCAATTAAGGTTTTTGGGCTAAATTTCTTGACAAAAAATAAAATTTATGATATTATATATACAGAGCATAAATCAAAAACATTTTTTTAGCAACAAATGAACAATTATTATTGAATTAAAACAATTTTGTTAAAATGCGATTTTTGATGCTTTTTGAGGTGTGAAAAAAGCTGTTTTTGAGACCTAAAAATCCGAGTTTTTCCCATAGCTATGTGGTT
>JBJEQN010000005.1:0-4713 GCA_051881775.1 Oscillospiraceae bacterium
GCTAAATGAATAATGAATAGTGAATAATGAAGAATGAATAATTAAGGTATCGCCTTCGGCGATGTATTTTTAAATTCGTGAGCGCAGCGAACACCTTAATTATTCACTATTCATTTTTCATTTTTAATTATTCATTAAAGCGCAGCGCACTATTTTACGCTCTTATGAAGTGCATTTTTACCGATTTGAAGTCGCCGTCGGCTTCTACGTTAACGCCTGCATTCATCAATGCGCTGCCGCTGTGTACTTCTCCCGTTGCTTCATTCTTATACTTCGCATCGGGGTCAAGTCCTTTCAGCTTAACTCTGCGGCAGGGATAATTGGGTCTGCCAAGTACCTGCACAAAGGTAAAGAGTGCTTCCGACTTATCCTTTGCCACAAACATCCACGCATCCCATGTGTTGTCGCTGAACATATTTCCTATTCTGTACTGGTCGCCCGTTCTTATAAGGGGATTGTACTTGTTGAACTCGGCTATCTGTCCGGGGATAGCATCCCTGTCAGCCTGAGGTATTCTTGTAACATCAAGCTCATAGCCGAAGGTTCCCACCATTGCAACGTCACCTCTTGTTGCAAAGGGCGTTGTTCTGCCAACGGTATGGTTGGGGCAGTCGGAAACGTGTGCGCCCATTGCGGACACGGGGTAGCAGATCGATGTGCCGTGCTGTATCTTTAAGCGCTCGATAGCGTCAGTATCGTCGGAGCACCATATCTGCGGTGAGAAATAGAGCATTGCAGGGTCGAAACGTGCGCCGCCGCCTGAGCAGTTTTCAAGAAGGATATGGGGATAATCCGTTGTAAGCCTGTTCATTACGTCATAAACGCCAAGAACGTACCTGTGCCAAAGCTCACGCTGTCTGTTTGCAGGCAGGGTAGTGGAGCCTACCTCAGTAAGCTGTCTGTTCATATCCCACTTGATATACTCAATATTTGCGCTGTCAAGGATATTTCTCATAAGTCCGTAAATGTAGTCTCTTACTTCCTTGTTGGAATAATCAAGAACGTACTGTTCACGAGACATGGACATTTCTCTGCCCTTTATCTGAATTGCCCACTCGGGGTGCTTCTTGTAAAGCTCGCTGTCGGGGGAGATCATTTCAGGCTCGAACCAGATGCCGAACTTCATTCCCAGCTTGTTTACCTCGTCAACAAGGTGCTTTAAACCGCCGTTTATCTTCTTTTCGTAAACGAACCAGTCACCAAGGGAGCTGTTGTCCGAATCTCTGTGACCGAACCAGCCGTCGTCCATAACAAGCATTTCGATGCCCAGCTTGGAGGCTTCCTTTGCAATGTCGATGAGCTTGTCGGTGTTGAAGTTAAAGTAAGTAGCTTCCCAGTTGTTGATAAGGATAGGACGGCGCTTGTCCTTGTACTCACCTCTGATAAGGTGGTTTCTGTACAGGTCGTGGAAGGTGCGTGACATTGCGCCGATACCCTCGGACGAGTGTACCATTACCACCTCGGGAGCGGTGAATTTCTCGCCGCTTTCAAGGAGCCAGTTGAAATCAAAGGGATTTATACCCATTACAAAGCGTGTGTGCTTGTGCTGTGTGACCTCAGCCTGTGCGAAGAAGTTTCCGCTGTAAACAAGGTTGAAGCCGAAAGCCTCACCGCAGTCCTCGTCGGCATTATGTGAAACGAGAGCGGCAAAGGGGTTGCTCTGATGTGAGGATTCGCCCTTTACGGAATCAACACTCTGCTTGCCGTGGTGGAGAGGGGAACGTTCAAGGATACGTTCTCTTGCCCATGAGCCGTTAAGTGTGATAAAATCATAATCGCAGAACTCAAAATCAACGCAGGTCGAAAGCACACGGCGGATATTAATGCCGTCTGCGCCTGTGTTTTTAAGGCGAACGCTTCTTGTTATAACGTCAAGGTCCTTGAATGCGGTGTAAACAAGTACAGCTTCAAGTCCCGAATGCTTGTCTATGCAGGTAATTTCAACAGTAGTTGCCTCGTCCTCATTTGCAAAGGTAGCTGGAACAACGGTGTCTTCCATTGAAAGCGCAGGCTTGCCGCCGTAAATTTTATGTGAAACGTAGCGCAGGTCACAAGCAGACATACCTTCCTTGTCCATTACCATCAAGCAGGGTTCACGGTAATCTCCTCTGCCGTGGCAGGGGTACTCAAAGGGTGTGGAATCCATTATTGTTCCCGTATCACGGGCGTTGACCTTTAAGGTGAAGGGGTTTTTGTCAAGGCGAAGCAAATATGTAAGGTCGTCGTCCTCAATTTTTTTGCCGTAATAAACGTGCGCCATAAGTCCGCTTTCAAGGACGGCAAAGGCATAGGTGGTGTTCTTAGCCTGTAAAGTAAACAGCTTTACGTCCTCGGTGTACTCTTCGTTGGAATTTGTCTGCCATACATAACGGGTATAGCACTTGTGAAGTTCCTTAACGGTAATGTTTTCTGCGCTCATTTTAAACCTCCGAATATTTATTTTTTGATATTACGGGCGGATAATATCCGCCCCTACATAAAACCGTGTGATCTTGTAGGGGCGGCTATCAGCCGCCCGTTTTGCCATAAAATTATTAACGTGCAACAATCTTTAAATTTATTATGCTTTTTTCTTTTTTCTGTCAAAGATCTTGACAAGAGTGCTTATTACTGCATCAAAATTGAACACAACAACGGCGATAAAAAGCACTATAAGCTGAAGATAGGTCATTTTCGGTTCAAGAATTGCCACAATAGCCATATAACCCACAACTATCATATTAACTATCATCTTGAACCAGCTTACCTTGAATTTTACATAGCTTCTTGCGTCGAAAATACGCACCATAAAGCAGGCGAAGTAGGAAGCCGCCGTTGCAAGGGCTGCTCCGTACACTCCCAGCCTTGGTATAAGCAGTATGTTCAGCACGATATTCACCACAGCCGCAACAAGGCTTGTCATCATTGAGTTCATGCTTTTCTTGCGGACGCTGTAAATGCTTGACATAAACTGACACAAGCACTGGAATATCATTGCGATTATAAGTATAGGGGTGTAATGGTAAGCGTAAACGTAATTCTTGACCGGGTCGTTGTCAACAAGGATATAAGTAAGGGGCTTCACTATCATAATAAGTCCTGCGGCTCCCATAAAAAGCACCGAGGAATATGCCCCGTAAATGCGTGTGTAAAAATCGGGCAGATCCTTCTGGTCTTTATTTTCAATAGCGGACATCTGCCAAGCCTGATTGAAAAGGGTCGTCACAAGTAGCAGCAGTGTTGGTATCTTGTAAGCGGCGCTGTAAATGCCGTTGTCGTGGCTGCTCACCATGTCGATAACGAACCATCTGTCCGAAGCGGAGGTTATCCACCATAATATATAAGTCGGGATAAGGGGCAGGGAATACTTCATCATTTCCCTAAGAAGCTGTTTGTCAAGCCTTTTGAAGTCAACAAATTTGTAAAGCTCCGCAATAACGGTAAGCCCCAGCAGCGTTAAAGCGTCGGAAATGATAATGGAGCAGATGTAGCCCGTAACGCCCAGATCGAATTTCAGCAGCAGGATAAGGTTGCTTATAACGATAATAAGCGTAGACATTATCCCGTCAAAGGCAAACAGCTTCACAAGCCCTCTTGCACGGACAAAATTCAGGGCAAGCTGCTTGAAGGACGAGAAAAAGCAGTAAACAAACAGCAGCAGACCCCAGCCCTTGAACACGTTAACGCAGTTGATAACAGGCGTAAGCACCGCCAGCAGCAAAAGACCTCCTGCGGAAGCGGTGAGAGCGGCGGTGTAAATTTTCTTGTTGTCGTAAGCCTTGTCAAGACCGAAGCGGATAATAGCGTCCGCCATACTGAATGTGACAACG
Source organism: Oscillospiraceae bacterium (assembly GCA_051881775.1). GTDB lineage: Bacteria > Bacillota > Clostridia > Oscillospirales > Ruminococcaceae > UMGS363. The sequence continues at coordinate 3,810 of JBJEQN010000005.1, forward strand.
GGGTAAAGCACGTTCACCGCCTGATAAAGCAGGTCAGCCGTGCTGTACTGTTCCGTGGACATACAGCCGGTATAAAGCCTTACCAGCACAAAACTCAGGAGTTTAGCGCCGAGAGTGCCGACTGCGAATATCAGGGTGTTATTCACAAGCTTCTGATATTTATTCATATGAGATAAACTTCCTGTATTAAAATAATGTGTTATAACTCAAAGTAATTAAAGTTCGATATATTTTTTATCTGTGCGGTTAAGTATCTCGATAGCGACCTTAACAAGAGGAATGCCGCCGAGAGCGACAGCAGCTATCCATACAGCACGCCAAAAGGTTTTTGACTGAGTAATTTTCATAAAAACGCCTCCCGAAGAATAACGGAATCATCAATAATTGACTGCCTAAGCAGTATTTAGTTTATTATAACATAGTATGCGGAAAAAATAAAGAGTTTTTGGGAAAAAAGCAGTTTCCCAACAACAGCAGGAGCGTTAGCGCAGCGATAACGGGATTCCAAAGGTAGAACCCCACCGCGAAGCGGAATAAAGTTTACGTCCACGCTTTTCAAAGGGTGGCAGGGGTCAAGGGGGCAGCGCCCCATTGTCGCTCTCCGCAGAGAGCGAAACTCCCCTAAACTATAGTGCAGCGCAAAGTAACAGCAAAACAAGCAAATTAAAAAATCAAAGGCGCAATTCACATTAAAAGCGGAAACAAGCAAGGTTTTGTACAACATAAAACCTGCGGAACCGACTATGTGAATTGCGCCTATTCTTACATACCAAAATAAAGTATCCTCGGATAAAATGTACAGAGCGAAGCGATGTGCATTTTATTCGACACAGCAAACTTTGGCGGTAGTTTTATACTAAACACCATTTAAAATTTAGAAAAAATCAAGCCGACAATCTTGCAT
>JBJEQN010000006.1:0-3202 GCA_051881775.1 Oscillospiraceae bacterium
TTATTTCACAAAATTCACTATCATAACAGCTGCGCCGAGAACGGTAAGGACAACGCCTGTAACTCTGTTAAGCACAACGGGGGATGCCTTGTTTGCAAATTTAGCAGCTATCCTTGCCCAGAGAAGTGTGCTTAGAACGCAGAAGATAAGGCAGGGAATATCGGGCGCTCCGCCTATGAGGAAGTGGCTCGCCGCACCCGTAAGCGCCGTAAATGCCATTACGAACACGCTTGTGCCAACTGCAGTTTTAAGCTCATAGCCGAGAACGCTTGTCAGCAGCAGAAGCATCATCATTCCGCCGCCTGCCCCTACAAAGCCGCAGATAAATCCGATAACAGCTCCGCATATCACAGATTGGATGAACCGCTTTTTCGGGCTGACCTCGGACATATTTTCCTTTGTTGTCATTACAGGCTTGACAATGAATTTTATACCCAGAAGCATTGTCATACACACGGAGAAGCTGCCCATTGCGCTGCCCGGAACAAGGCTTGACACCCAGCTTCCTACCATAGTAAAGACCAGTACCGTTATCATCATAACGATCCCGTTTTTTATGTCAAGATTTTTGTTCTTGCCGTATGTATAAGCGGAAACTGCGCTTGCAAGAACGTCGCTTGCAAGGGCGATACCTACCGCAGAGTAAGGCTCCATTCCAAGAAACGCAATAAGCATTGGACTTATCACCGCCGCTGCGCTCATTCCTGCAAATCCCGTGCCAAGACCTGCGCCTATTCCTGCAATAAAGCAGATAATGAATTTGTAAAGCATCCGATCCTTCCTTCCAATATTGTTTAAAAATAAAGCACAGGGGGCTGCCGGACGTTAATGTAAATTGTTAACGCCTGACAGCCCCTTGTTTTGTTTTAAATAAAGCGACTAAGCCGATAAGCCGGGTTTTGTCGTGTGCGGAAATCTATCTGGGCGGATCGTCGCCGAACCGCTCAAGCCGTCGTTGCAATGCGCCTGCCGAGCAGACAATAACGCATTGTTCCAAAAAGACGTTGCATCGGATAGGGTTTACATAGAAGTATAATCACTTATACTTTGGTGAGCTCTTACCTCGCCTTTCCACCCTTACCGGAGAAACTCCGGCGGTATATCTCTGTTGCACTTGCCCTAAGGTCGCCCTCGGCTGCCGTTAACAGCTATCCTGCTCTGTGATGCCCGGACTTTCCTAACGCCAAAGCGTTAACTTCGGCGTTCAACCGCATAGCTTACTCGCAAAAAGTAATTATATCACATTATCTTTAGTTTGTCAATTTTTTTCTGCAATTGCGTCGTTTCTCATTCCAAGGAAATATTCCTTTGCCGTATTGCCGTTAACGGGTCTTGCAAAGCGGAAGCCCTGAATGTAGGAAGCGCCTATGCTATCGACTATCCTTTCCTGCGCTTCGGTCTCAACGCCTTCGGTAAGTATCTTAACGTGCTGCTTGATAAACGCCTGTGAAATAAAGGTGAGGATAAAGTATGCCTTTTCCGATTTTTCGGCGCTGAGGACAAGGGATTTGTCAATTTTAAGGTACTCAAAGGGCAGTTCTATCATATTTGAGAGGTTGGAATAGCCCGTGCCGAAATCGTCCATATAGAATTTTATGCCGATACCGCCAAGGTCGTCCATCATCTTTTTAACGTGCTGGAAATTGTCGATGATAACGCTTTCGGTTATCTCTATCCTGAGCTTTTCGGGTGGGATATTGTATTTCTGCACAGTCTCGGTGACTTTTTCGATAATATCGCTGCGCATTATCTGATGTACGGAGAAATTTATGGAAATGGCTTCAAAATCAATTCCTTCCTTAATAAGCTCCGCAATAAAGCGGCAGGATTTGTCAAGCACTATCTCTCCAAGGCGCACTATCAGTCCCATTTCTTCGGCAATCGGTATGAATTCATCGGGGTAAATAGGACCTATTTCCGTTTTGTTCAGACGTATAAGCGCCTCGGCAGTACGGAATTTTCCGCTTGATACCTCGTAAATAGGCTGATAGAAAAGTTCAAAGTTATTTTCCTCAGCATTAAGCTCACGCTTGAGAATGTCTGTGATCTCTTTTTTGCGGTGTATGCGGTCAAGAGTGGTGTCGTCGCAGTAAAAGATGTTGGAGTTCTTGTCCGCCTTTGCCTGCAGTGCGGCGTATTCAAGCAGCTCAATAAGACGGTCGGCACCCGAAGCCTGCTCGGGGCAGTTTACCGCCGCTATGCTTACGCTGTACCTGACGGGGGTGTTGTCAAAGGTATATTCCTTGGCAAGCTCCCTGTCCATTGCGGAAATAATGCCGCTGACATCCTCCGCCGATTTTTCGTCAAAGATGAAGATGAATTTGCTGTCGGAATAGCGGAAACTCGGTATCCTTGGCATAACACCTTCTATATTTACTGCGGCAAGGGTAATAAGCTGCCGTTCCTTCTGTCTGCCGAAGTTTTCTTTAAGCTCCTGAACGTTGTCAACGCCGAGAAGAACGCAGCAGAAACTTGAACCCTTCTGGAACCGCTTGTTAACGGCTTCGATAAAGCTCCTGCTGCCGTAAAAGCCCGTGTCGCTGTCGATGTCAACAATATCTGTGCCGATAAAGAAGAACATAAGGATAAGTGGACCGAGAGCGGCGGTGCCTGTGAGCAGAACGCTGCTTTTGAAGAACTGCACAAGCATTACCAGTCCCGAAAGTATAGGGAAGAAGGATATAAGTATTTTTACTCTGAACGTTGTTTTTTTGCCGTTTTTCAAGGCGGCGTAAATTATGAGAAGCGCCATGTATATCATGACCGCATAGGTTATTTTGCTCAGTTTTCCCCGTACATAGCCTGTTTCGTCAAAGCTGAACAGCAGCTTTGTGAAGGGAGTAGTAAAAATTATCGCAAGAACGGCGTAAAGAGGATAAGCGATCGCCTTTTTAAAGCGTTTTTTCCATAGGGAATCCTCTCTGTCAATGATGTTGAGAAAATACACGGAAAAGATAGCTAAGGTGATCAACAAAAACGCAAAATACAGCATTGTAACGGTATAATTGAGCCATACCGGTACCATTCCGAAATGATTTATGAACACAGCGGAAACTATATTGCAGAGAGAGCTTATGGAAATTGAAAATGCACAGGCTACAAACACTCTTTTTTCATAGTTCCATTTTGCAACGCTCAGCGATACGGCTATTCCAATTATAAGGGATATGTACATCGCTATGCACTCGGCGGTAACATTGAA
>JBJEQN010000006.1:3302-4401 GCA_051881775.1 Oscillospiraceae bacterium
TATTTTCGGTATTGACTTTTGAACAGGATTATTGTATAATTACCGCTATAACCACAGGAAAAATAATACTATTTTCTATAGGAAAGGATATGTTGTTTGTGTCGCTTATAATTCAGTTCGTTTTGTTGGTGGCAGGATTTGTTCTTTTGATAAAGGGTGCCGACTGGTTTGTTGACGGTGCCGCAGGTATTGCGGACAAGCTGGGCATACCGCAGCTTGTTATAGGACTTACTATAGTTGCATTCGGAACAAGCGCACCGGAAGCGGCGGTGAGCATTACCGCAGGTCTGAACGGTACGGCAGGTCTTGCCGTGGGAAACGTTGTGGGCAGCAACATTATGAATATACTGCTTATTCTGGGTATAGCCTCGGTAATTACACCAATACCCGTGCAGAAGTCCACATTCAAGTATGAGATACCCTTTGTTATACTGATAACAGTAATAATGGGCATTCTCGGATATATCGGCGGAGATGTGGGAAGAATTGACGGCGTTATACTTTGGGCGATATTCCTGCTTTTCTTTGTTTACCTTATCAAAATGTCCAAGAGCGGACAAAACGCTATTCTTGCCGAAGAAGAGGAAAGCGGCGGAGAAGCGGCGAAGAAAGAAAAAAAGGTATGGCAGCTTATTCTGTTCACAATAATAGGCATAGCCATGATAGTTGTGGGAAGCAATCTTACTGTAAAGAGCGCAACGGCAATAGCAACGGCATTCGGCATGAGTGACAGACTTATAGGACTTACAATAGTAGCTTTCGGAACCTCTCTGCCGGAGCTTGTTACCTCGGTAATTGCGGCGAAGAAGGGCAATGCGGATATAGCCATAGGAAATATCGTAGGAAGCAACATTTTCAATATCCTGTTTGTACTTGGAACAACAGCGCTTATCACAGCTGTTCCATTTGAACCGAACTTCTATGCGGATACGATCATCTCGGCACTTGCCGCAGTATTGCTGCTGTTATGTGTAGCAAATAAGGACAGGAAGCTGAAAAGATGGGGCGGCGTAACAATGCTGCTTTGTTATGCGGTGTATTTCGTGTATCTGCTGATGTTTTCAGCGGCAGCGTAATGGGATTCCAAAGGGACGAGTCC
>JBJEQN010000007.1:0-4383 GCA_051881775.1 Oscillospiraceae bacterium
TGCGGATAATGTGACTTGAACACACACGGTATTGCTACCACTAGAACCTGAATCTTAATACCATAAAATTGAAAATTGCCTAAAAATCATGTTAAAATGGCTAAACTACGTCGTTTTAACGGCATTGATAAATGAAACAAAATGAGTAAAAATGGGGTTAAATGTCGTAAAAATGTCGTACAAGTGTCGTACTAAAATCAGATGATTTTTGCCGCTTTTCGTGCGGATTCCACTTCGTTGTGGACATAGATATTTGCAGTCACATTTATATCTTTATGACCCATTAATTTTTGGATCGTATAAATATCTGTACCCTTTCGGCGAAGCTCCGTTCCCCTTGTGTGCCGCAGCTCATGAGCGGTCAGAGGTTGGATATTTGGATATATTTTTGTAAAATCCGACATTGCTTTTTCAAGGTCCTGCGAAAATGTATTCGGAACCTGCAGGCTGTTTTTATTATTCGGGAAAACATACAGCGACTTATGCGGAAGATCTGAAAGAAAATCACACAATTCGGTAGAAATCGGTATTGTTCGGTAGCTGTCCCACTTGGGCGGACGGATTTCTGCACCGCCGCCGATCTTATCCGCAGAAGTCCTTTCGACCGACAGAGTTTTATTATCGAAATCAATATCCGACCACATAAGTCCCAACGCTTCCCCACGCCTCAGACCTGTTTCAAGCATCAAATACACTTCCGGGCGGCGTGACTTGAAGTAGGATTTGGCTATGGCGATTTCATCGTCATTCCAAACATGCTTTGTACGTTTGCCCTTAGTGCTGGCGTAAACGACGTTACGGCAAGGGTTTTTATAGATGAGGTCGTTGTCTATGGCAGTTTCAAAAATCCCGTTAAGGCATAAATGCAGCTTATCGAGCATTGATTGAGATAGGTCGTTTTGCTTTTGAGTAAAAAAGTTCTGCACATCAATATTGCGGATATTTTTTAATTTTGCCTGCCCGAAGAAGGGTTTGATATGGGTTTCAACGGAATTTTTGTAGGTCAAAGCAAACGTCTGAGCGGAAACATGCGGCTTTTTGTACACCTCAAGCCATTTATCCGCCCACTTGCAGAACAATATGTCTGAGGCGGTTTCTTCGGTTACTCCTACCGCTGCAATTACTTCCTGATTTACGATATATTCCTGTGCTTTGGCTTTTGCGTCGGCTTTGGATATATTGCTGTAAAAGCTCTTGCGGATAAGGTTGCCGTCGAAGGTATGACCTACGGTTACTTTAACTTCATAAATGCCGTTTTTGCGCTTGGGCATTTCTTTTTTTGGTCTTGCCATGTTTCAATTCACTCCCCTGTGTAAGAGGTGGCTATCTCCCGAAACTACCTCATTTCTCTCCTGTTCGGTGACCCACAGATGAAATATCGTTATTACATTCATCGGCGTATTTCCATACAAATCCGCCGGCGTGTTTTTGAACACCTGTTGCGGCATCACGAATACTTTTGTTATTGACTCCCGTTACTCGTGAAGCCTCCGAAACTGATTCATACTTTTTTATAAGTGTCATGTCATCGGACAACTGGAGAACAGCACGTCCTTGAGGTTTCTTAGGTATAGCGTTACGTTCTGCTGATTTGAGCCTTTTCTCTTCCTTTTTCTTTATTTTTTCTTGCTGCTCGATAAAAGCATTTACAGCTTTATTTCTCCGAATCTCTAATTTTTCACAAATAGACATATCGTATTGAAATCGCCGGATTCCTTCATCCAGAATATCAATTTCGTTGTCATAATCTTTGATTTGGTGATATGCCATTGCGTAAGAGTGATAAAGGGCAGGATGACAATATCCATTATATCTGGCTTGGTCAAATGATTTTATAGCAGCTTCAATATCTCCTGATTTTCTAAGAATATCTCCGCTATTATAAAACGGATAGCCGACGCTGTAACCTTTATCAATATCATTCAAATTACAAAGTTCACTTAATGGTACACGTTCATTAACGGGAGTGATTGAAACGTTATTCCTTTTTTCATGGAATTCTTTTTGCAGTTTCAAGAATTCTTCACGCTTTAAACGTTCTTCCAGTTCTCGCTGTTCTTTTTCTTTTCGTGTTCTTTCTTGTTCTTCCTGCTTTATGCCCAGTAACTTGGAAAGTATCATTCCACAAACCTTGGCATCCGAAGCTGCTCTATGTGCTTGTTCGTTAATTATTCCAAAATGGCTTGCAACAGTAGGCTGTTTGTAGTTTTCCAGACCAGGAACCATATTTCTTGAAGCTGAAAGAGTATCAATATAAGAGATTTTAGCGTTATATCCAAGGCGCATAAGTGTTTCGGATAAAAAATCCATATCAAATTTTGCGTTGTGTGCACATAATATCGTTTGTTCTTCCAAAGCATCGCCAAGAAAATCAACTAATTCAGCATAAACTTTTGATTCTGCCGGGGCTTTTCTGACCATATCATTTGTAATATGATTAACGGCTGTAGCTGAAGGCGGAATAGATCTATTTGGATTGACTAAAGTTCCATATTCTTTAACAGGCTTGCCGTTTTCAAACAATACAGCGCCTACCTCAATAATGCGTTCACTATAGGCACTTAGTCCTGTTGTTTCAACATCAAAAGCAATATATCTAAGCTTCAATTTTTCCACCGAATTATCATCGAATAAAACCTTAGATGCAAAAACATTTCCTTTTTTAACAGTATTTAAGTCAAGTGATTTTGTAACGCTGGGCTTTGGAGTATAAGAGGGTTCATATTTAATTTCTATTTCTGATTTGGGCAATGGAGTATAATTCAACTCTTTTACTGTTGAACTCATTGTTTTGCTTTTCTTGGATTCTATGTCTTTCATAATTGCAACTGTGGCATAAATACCAATAATGATTATTGGCAATAAACCCAGTATAAATATCAACATATACATTCCTTCTTTATTGATTGCGATTTAAACTACTTTGCTAAAAATGTAATAGTATTTTTTGGTGTATCATTTCGTTTTTCGTGTATGCCCGTATTTTTTATGTGGGAATATCAAAATAAACCCACATAGCAAACTTAACCATTTCTTCGGTAATGCCGAAATATTCGGCAAGCTGCCACACTTCGGTATTACCGTTTTCAATTGCTTTTTTCATCTCGTCCTTCGGGGCGAGCTTTTTTATTGCCCATTTATTCGCACGATACTCCATACGGCTGCGGAGTTCAAGGCTGTTTTCGGTATAAAATGCGCCTGTTTCGCAATGCCCTATCTCGTGTGCGGTACAAACCATAAGCGCAGGTGTGCTGTCTATCTGAGAATAATCAAAAATAACGGTGCAATCGCCTTCATCACAAACAGCCATTGACGGAGAGCCGTGGAGCTTACCGCTGAGCATAAGGATGTCGTCTTGTTCGGCAATATCGCATAATTCTTCGTAGGTAGTCATTTACTGACCCTCTTTCTTTTTCTCCTCTCTCATTCTTCTGGCTATTTCGGCGTATTTGCGGACATCATCGAGAACTTCTTCGTCTACGTCTGCCGTTCCGAAAAGAGCGAAAGAGAGCTTTTCGTTGTTGCTTGGATCTTCTTTACCAACAAGGTAATCAACTGACACCCCTAAAAACTCGGCTATATCTCCGATACGCTTCATATACGCTGTACTTCTGCCCTTCTTCCATTCTGACACAGCCTGTTTACCAACGCCGAGGTGTTCCGCAAGCTGTACCTGCGTTATCCCCTTAGCTTTCGCAACCTCTAATATTTTGTCAAAAGTACACATCTTTCTTACTCCTTTTTTGTAAAATAAAGAGAAACAGGTAAAAGTTTGTACTTTTCTATTGACAGTAAGTAATTTATGTACTATAATGTTTTTGTAAGGAAAACATAACACATAGCCAATAAGAAACACAGCCTATTGAGAACGGCAATTCTCATAAGCAAAGTACATACTATTAGGTTCTTTATGCTTATATAGTACATTTTTTATTGACTTTTGTCAAGGTTTCCAAACAAAAATCCACAAATATTACAAAAGGGAGGCGGTCAATATATACAAGTTGTTTATTGCCGAAGTAAAAAAGCAGTTGTCGATAAGGGGCTGGAAATACGCAGACCTGTCCAAGGCAACGGGTTATACTGTCGGTACCATTGAGGCGTTTATGTGCGGTGCCCGTGAGAGTGAGCGCATGGCTGATTGCATCGCAAAGGTGCTTGGGATTGAGAGATAAGAAAGCGAGGTGAAACCAATGACCGTAGAAGAGTTTATCGCAGAAGATAAAGCCAAGGTCGAGGAAATAATCACAAAATATCCCCGTCAGATACCCGTTCCGGTAATTGCCGAAATGCTCGGAACCGACCAGAACAGCCTTCGGGCGGCAATCGACGGCGGAGCGCTGGGCATATCGTGGCGCAAGGACGGCAAGCTCAACAGAGGCT
>JBJEQN010000008.1:0-24651 GCA_051881775.1 Oscillospiraceae bacterium
ACCCTGCATGCCATGTAAAGTGAGTAAATGTATGAACATACGGGCAGTACGCTGTACAAACGTATTATCACACATTTCGGATAAAGAAATTGTCTGATAAAGCTATGCAAATCAAACTCTGAAGAGAAGATCTGTGTATGTAGGATAAGGCCATACTTTGGAAGGAGTGATGGTTTCAAGTTCATCAACAACAGCTCTGAGAGACTGCATTGCGGAGAATACATATTCTCTGAAGAATCTTGCATTTGCTTCCGCATCTGTGATATCCTTGCTGTCGATAAGCTTGCTGTCAAGAGTATCAACAGCTTCAAGGATCTGGTTTGTAAGGCTTGAAACCTTGTCAGCCAGCTTCTTTTCAGCGTCAAAGTTTACGCCGATCTCCTTCTTGGAAACCATAGAGTCAGCAAGCTGCTTGGAGAATGTGAATGCAGCAGGAACGATCTGCTTTCTTGTCATATCGACCATAGTAAGAGCTTCGATATTGATGATCTTGGAGTAGTTCTCAAGAATGATCTCTTTTCTGGATTCAAGCTCAGGCTTTGTAAGAACCTTGAATTCCTCAAACATCTTGACGTTCTTCTCATCTGTGTAGTGAGCAACTGCGTCAACTGTGGAAACATAGTTGGGAAGTCCTCTCTTCTTAGCTTCTTCGATCCATGAATCATCATAGCCGTTGCCGTTGAAGATAACTCTCTTGTGTTCCTTAATGGTCTTAACAAGGAGCTTGTTAAGGTCTGCTGCAAAGTCCTTGGAACCTTCGAGTTCATCTGCAAATTCCTTAAGTTCCTTTGCAACGATAGTGTTAAGGATGTAGTTTGTGCAGGAGATAGTATCTGCAGAACCCAGTGCACGGAATTCAAACTTATTTCCTGTGAATGCGAAAGGAGAAGTTCTGTTACGGTCTGTTGTATCCTTGGGGAAGTTAGGCAGAGCCTCTACGCCGATAACAAACTCTTTATCCTTGTTTTCGGTGATCATCTTGCCGGATTCGAGAGCATCAACGATCTGCTGAAGCTCATCGCCGAGGAAGATAGAAATGATTGCCGGAGGAGCCTCGTTTGCACCAAGACGGTGGTCGTTTCCTGCAGAAGCAACGGAAATTCTGAGAAGATCCGCATACTCATCAACAGCCTTGATAATAGCTGCAAGGAAAGTAAGGAACTGGAAGTTGTCCTTAGGATCATCACCGGGATCAAGGAGGTTCTGACCGTCGTTTGTGGACATAGACCAGTTATTGTGCTTACCGGAGCCGTTTACACCTGCAAAGGGCTTCTCATGGAGAAGGCAAACAAGACCATGCTTAAGAGCGACCTTCTTCATAATTTCCATTGTAAGAGCGTTCTGGTCTGCAGCAACGTTTGATGTGGTAAAAATAGGAGCCATTTCGTGCTGTGCAGGAGCAACTTCATTATGCTTTGTCTTGGAAAGGATACCAAGCTTCCAGAGTTCTTCATCAAGATCTTTCATATATTCGGAAATTCTTGTCTTGATGTTGCCGAAGTAATGGTCTTCAAGTTCCTGACCCTTAGGAGCCTTAGCACCGAAAAGTGTTCTGCCTGTAAGGATAAGGTCTTCACGCTGATCGTAAAGCTTCTTGTCGATAAGGAAGTATTCCTGCTCGGGACCTACAGTAGTTGTAACTCTTGTAGCGGTAGTATTGCCGAAAAGTCTCAGCACTCTGAGAGCCTGTTCGGAAAGGATCTCCATTGAACGGAGAAGAGGTGTTTTCTTATCGAGGATCTCGCCTGTGTAAGAACAGAAAGCAGTAGGAATATAAAGGGAACCGTCCTTAACGAATGCAGGAGAAGTAGGGTCCCAAGCTGTATAGCCTCTTGCTTCAAATGTAGCACGGAGACCGCCGGAAGGGAAAGACGAAGCGTCGGGCTCGCCCTTGATAAGCTCCTTGCCAGAGAATTCCATAATTACCTTGCCGTCGTTGGTAGGAGAAATAAAGGAATCGTGCTTTTCAGCGGTAACGCCCGTCATAGGATGGAACCAGTGAGTATAATGGGTAGCACCCTTTTCAACAGCCCACTCTCTCATTGCGGAAGCAACGACCTCTGCAACGTCTGCGTCAAGGGGAATACCGAGCTGTTTGGTTTTAAGCAAGGACTTATAAACATTTTTAGGAAGTCTTGCTTTCATTGTTTCTTCATTAAAAACGTTGCAGCCGAAATAATCGGGTACGCTTTTAACTCCCTGAGTTGTTGTTTCTGACATACAAATTCCTCCCATCAAGAATACAAAAAGGCGCTCAACAGACACTTTTAGCGTCCGTTGAAGCGCCATTGCTTCCTGCTTTAAAATTGATTACAGTAATATAATACATTACATTTTTCTTTTTGTCAATACCTTTTTTGAAATTTGCAAAATATTTTTCGATTTCTTGCAAAATGCACTATTTTTTTACTTTTAATTAGTTTACAAGTGTTTATTTTGAAAGATATGTTGTATTTTTATTCATTTTTGCACTAATAATACGTTACTTTTTATTCTCAATGAGGTTATCGCATAAAAATCGGCAGATTTGCCAAAACCAATGCAAACCTGCCGTATTTTATTTTTATTTTCTTTTACGGAAGCAGTCTGTTCAGATCTCTCGGGAACATTGAAGCCTGACGGATATTCTGCTGATTGAGCAGCTTCATTACAAGACGTTCAAGTCCGATTCCGAGACCGCCGTGGGGAGGAAGTCCGTACTTATGAACATCCAGATAGGATTTGAAATCATCGGGATCAAGACCCTGAGCCTTCATCTTTTCGATCTGCTCGTCATAATCGTGGATACGCTGACCGCCGGTAGTGATCTCCAGACCTCTGAAAAGCAGGTCGAACTTGCAGGCAGTTCTTGGGTCTTCCTTATCGTTCATAGCATAGAACGGAGGCTTGGAAGCCGGGAAATTCGTTACGAAAATGAACTCTGTGCCGTAATTCTCCTTTGCATAATCGCAGAGGAAAACCTCGTCCTCAGGTTCAAGGTCAAACTTGTTCTTAGCTCTTGAACCCTTGATAAGATCCACAGCGTCCTCAAACTTGATAGAGGGAATTTCGATTATTTCGGGAATATCGGCGTCGAGTATCTTTATCTCGGGCTGATAATTTTCCTTCAAATATTGCATAAGGTAACGAAGCATAGCCGTTTCCATATTCATTACATCGTACATATCGTTGATATAACCCATTTCAAAGTCAAGACCGATATATTCGTTAAGGTGTCTTGAAGTTGCATGGCGCTCCGCACGGTAAACGGGAGCTATTTCAAACACTCTGTCGAAGAATGCAACAGCAGTCTGCTTGTAGAACTGGGGCGACTGGTTGAGGAAGGCGTCCTTCTGGAAATAATCCAGATGGAAAATGTTAGCACCGCCCTCTGCGCCCTGTGCAACTATCTTAGGAGTGTGTATCTCGGTAAAATTATTCTTGAGCATAAACTCTCTGAATCCCGAAACAACGCCTTCCTGGAACTTGAATGTTGCTCTTTCGTAAGGATTTCTCAGCGCAACGCTTCTCAGGTCAAGATTAATATCAAGAGAGCAGCCAAGTCTTCTCTTTGAAACGTGAAGAGGATACTCTGCGCTGGGCTTTGAAAGAACTTCAATTGATTTAAGGGTAAGCTCAATGCCGTTGTAAGCACGTTCCTCCGCTTTTACGGAAGCCTTTACCTTAACAAAGAAGCCCTCCTTAACGCCTTCAAGAGAATCGGAACAATTCTCGGGGCTGTACACCGACTGAATGAGATAACGACCTGTACGGAGAGTAACAAAAGCGAAGCCGCTCATCTGTTTTACGTTATGAACACAGGCGCAGACCTCAATATCCTGACCTACCTTGGAAAGTGCTTCCTGAAGGTCGAATTCCTGAAGCAGATTATTTCCGCCGACTTTAACCATTTTAAATAACAACCTTTCTGTTGTAATTTTGATACAAATTAAAGGGATTTTAGCTTCTTTTCAAGCTCTTCCTTGATAACCTTAGGTGTGCATACGCCCTTGAGCGCCTTTGTGCACTGACCCATAATAAAGCCGAATACCTTTACATCGCCGTTCTTATACTGACCCACAGCCTTTTCATTTTCAGCAAGGACTTTATCAATGACCTCTTCAACCTTTCCAAGGTCGTTTGTGATAAGAAGTCCCTTTTCCTTTGCGATAGCTTCGGGGTCGCCGCCCTTTTCGGACATTTCACGGAATACGTCCTTAGCGTCATTCTTGGAAACCTTTTCCGTATCAGCCATTTCAACCAGCTTTGCAAACTCTTCTGCGGTGAACGGGAGATTTTCAAGAGTTATTTCCCCAAGATTGATACGGCGCATAAGCTCGCCGTTAACAAAGTTGCAGATAGACTTAGGATTGTTGTAAGTCTTAACAGCCGTATCGAAGAAATCGGAAAGAATCTTGGAATTTACAAGTATCTTTGCATCGTTCTCGGAAAGTCCGTAGGAATTGGTATATCTGTCAATTCTCTGTTCGGGCAGTTCGGGCAGCGAATTTTTGATAGCTTCAAGCTGTTCATCGGTGAAGTTGACCTGAAGAATATCAGGCTCGGGGAAGTAACGGTAGTCGTGAGCGTTTTCCTTGGAACGCATTGCCTTGGTCTCTCCCCTGTTGTCGTCGAAACGTCTTGTTTCCTGAACGACCTTTTTACCCATATCAAGGAGCTTGCCCTGACGGTAAATTTCAAAGTCTATTGCACGACCGATAGCCTTAATGGAGTTAAGGTTCTTCATTTCAGTCCTTGTACCAAACTCCGTATCGGTAGGCTTCATGATAGAAACGTTAACATCGGCACGGATAGAACCCTGTTCCATTTTACAGTCGCAGACACCTGCATACTGGAGAAGCAGAGCAACCTTTTCAACAAAAGCCTTTGCTTCCGCAGCGGAAGACATATCCGGCTCGGTTACAATTTCAATAAGAGGAACGCCGCAGCGGTTGTAGTCCGCAAGAGAAACGCCGTTAAGATCGTCGTGGATAAGCTTTCCTGCGTCCTCTTCAAGGTGGATACGGTTGATCCTTATGTTCTTTGTCTTTTTAACGCCGTCTTCCTCATACTCAATGGGAACGGAACCGTTGATGCAAAGGGGCAGATTAAGCTGTGAGATCTGATATGCTTTCGGCAGGTCGGGATAAAAGTAATTTTTTCTGTCGAAAACAGAGAATTTATTAATATCGCAGCCCATCACAAAGCCTGCTTTTACCGCATATTCAACGGCAGTCTGATTTATAACGGGAAGTGTGCCGGGCATACCTGAGCATACGGGGCAGCATCTGGAATTCTTGCCGCCGCCAAACTCGGCGCAGCAGGTACAGAAAACCTTGGATTTAGTTAAAAGCTCGGCATGAACTTCAAGACCGATTACGGGAATATATGCTGACATAATTTTCCGCCCCTTTCCTTATATAGCTGCATTCTGACGGGTGAAATTCTTTTCAAAAGCGTCAGCAGCCTGAATAATTGTAGCCTCGTCCCACTTTTTGCCGATGATGGACATACCTATGGGCATACCCTTTGAATCGTAGCCGCAGGTAGTGGAAATTGCAGGGAGAGAAGCGATATTTACGGTAACGGTGCAAATATCCGCCTGATACATCTTTGCAGGGTCGGAAATATTTTCGTTAAGACCGTATGCGACCGTAGGAGCGGTAGGAGTGAGGATAACATCGCAGCCTGTGAAGATCTGCTCGTATTCTTCTCTTATCTTCTGCTTAAGAGCCATTGCCTTGCCGTAGTAAGCGTCATAATAACCGCTTGAAAGAGCGTAGTTGCCAAGCATGATCCTTCTCTTGACCTCTTCGCCGAAGCCCTCTCTTCTTGAATTTGCAATAAGCTCATTGAAGGAATCGCCTATCTCGGAACGGTGACCGAACTTTATTCCGTCATAACGGGAAAGGTTGGAAGACGCTTCTGCGGAAGAAATGAGGTAATATGCCGCAACAGCGTATTTAAGAGAAGGCATTGAGCAGTCAATAAGCTCTGCACCAAGGGATTTGTAATAATCGGCAGCCTTTAATACTGCATTTCTTACTTCTTCATCTATGCCCTCTGCATAAAATTCCTTGGGAACGGCAATTTTCATGCCCTTGATGTCCTGACCTATCTTTGCTGTAAAATCGGGAACATCATTTCTTGAAGAAGTACCGTCATGGGGGTCAAAGCCCGAAATTGCATTAAGAATAACTGCGCAGTCGGAAGCGCTCTTTGCAACAGGTCCTATCTGGTCAAGAGAGCTTGCAAAAGCAACAAGTCCGTAACGTGAAACTCTGCCATAAGTAGGCTTAAGACCTGTTACGCCGCAGAATGACGAAGGCTGTCTGATAGATCCGCCCGTATCGGAGCCAAGCGCCGCAGCGCAGAGAGAAGCGCCTACCGCAGCAGCAGAACCGCCGGAGCTACCGCCCGGAACACGTCCAAGGTCGTAAGGATTCTTTGTCTTTTTGAACGCAGAGGTCTGAGTTGAACCGCCCATTGCAAATTCGTCCATGGAAGTTTTGCCCAGCATAACAATGCCTTCATTTTCCAGCTTATCCATAACGGTCGCATTATAAGGCGGAATAAAGTTTTCAAGCATTTTCGAAGCGCAGGTGGTCTTTATGCCCTCGGTGCAGATATTATCTTTAATTGCAAGAGGAATTCCGCAAAGAGGTGAAGCCTCGCCCTTATTGATCTTCTCCTGTGCCTTTTCAGCAGCTTTTTCAGCTTCTTCCGCAGTAACGGTGATGTAGCTTTCCAGCTTTCCGTCTACGGAGTTTATTCTTTCAAGATATGCGGCGGTAAGTTCGGGAGCGGAAATTTCCTTTTTATCCAGCATGGAACGCATATCACTGATTTTCAATGAAGTTATATCCATTTTACGACATCCTTTCCGAGCCGCGCTTCCACATCGGGAGCTCAGGCTCACAGTCCGATGCTCTCAGACCGTTTTAAAAATTATTCGACAACCTTTGGAACAACGAAAGCATCCTCGGAGCTTACGGCATTCTGCAAGATCTTTTCCGTTGGGAAGGAATCTGCCGGAATATCCTTGCGGAGGTCGTTAAGAAACACGTTATGGTTGTCCTTGACAGGATCATAAGTAACATCAATTTCCTTAATGGTATCCATTATTTCAATGATATCCGTCATATCGCCGGCCATTTTTTCCAGCTCTTCATCGGTAAAGCTGAGTTTACCGAGCTGAGACAGGTATTTTACCATTTCCAAATCCATTGCGCTTACCTCATTTCTTAAAAAAATCATAAATACAGAATATAGTATAACACATTTGGAATCCGTTTGCAAGACAAAAAGTAAAAAAATATGTATGAACGGATATTTTCGTCCATACATATTATAATAATCAAATAAGTCTAATACAATGCTTGTCGTACATTTCCTGAATTGCGGTAAGGATTCCCATTCTGCCTGTAGGGAAAGTAAGTCCGCCCTGAACGTAAGCCGCAAAGGGTTCTCTCAGAGGAGCGTCTGCGGAAAGCTCTATTGAAGCACCCATATTGAATGCGCCTGCAGCCATAATTACCTTTGAATCGTAGCCGGGCATATCCCAAGGCTCGGGAGTAACATAGCTGTCAATGGGAGAGCCTTTCTGCACGCCCTGACAGAAGGCAACGAGATTTTCCGCATTCTTCATAAGAACAGTGGTTATAATGTCTCCCCTCTTCTCTTCCGGCTTGGGAAGGCACTCAAAGCCCAGCATAGACATTATCTTAGCTGTAAAGGCAGCAGTCTTGACAGCATTTGAAACGACCTCGGGAGCAAAGAAAAGTCCCTGATACATGGGTTTGTTCTGATTAAGGGTACAGCCGACCTCTTTTCCCATGCCAACGCAGGTCATACGGTAGGAACAAAGCTCCACAAGCTCCTTTTTGCCTGCAATATATCCGCCCGTTTCGGCAATTCCTGCACCGGGATTCTTGATAAGGGAGCCGATAATAAGGTCTGCGCCTACACTCAGCGGTTCACGAGTCTCAACAAATTCGCCGTAACAGTTGTCAACCATAACAACGGCATCGGGATTTGCATTTTTTACGCTTTTAACTATTTCTGCAATATTGTCAACAGTAAGCGTGGGACGAAGAGCATAGCCTCTTGAACGCTGTATATAAGCCACCTTTGCGCCTCTTACCTTTTTGAAAATTTCGGCAAGATCGGGCTTTCCGTCGGGGAGAAAATCCACCTGATCGTATTCAACGCCGAAATCCTTAAGGGAACCGTGACCGTTTCCTCTTATGCCGATAACCTCTTCAAGTGTATCGTAAGGCTTTCCCGTAAGACTTACAATCTTGTCGCCCGTTCTGAGAATACCGAAAAGCGCTACCGTAAGAGCGTGAGTTCCCGAAACAAAGGAATGGCGCACAAGAGCGTCCTCTGCACCGAAAACCTCGGCATAGACCTTGTCAAGAGTGTCTCTGCCTATATCATCATAACCATAGCCTGTGGTTCCGCCAAGACAAGCTGCGCTTACCTTATTGTTGATAAACGCACGAAGCACACGTTCACCGTTCTGACGTGCAACTCTGTCCGCTTCCGCAAAAGCACCGCTGCACTCCGCTTCCGCTTTCTCAGCTAATTTAAGTATTCTTTCGTCAAATTCAAAGCCTTTGACCTCAACAGGCTTAGGATCGAAAATTTCTGCCATTTCATTAACCTCTCTTAAAATGATATATCTTTTTCATAAAAAACTTCGTTATCGGTTTCGATAAAGCCAAGCTGCTCATAAAAAGTTCTGCGCTCGTCTTTTGCATAAAGATAAACCGACTTGCCCTGCTTTTCAAACTCTCCACAGAGCCAATGCAGGAAATTTCCTGCCGTTCCCTGTCCTCTGCCCGATTTTGCCGTTGCAATATGGGAAAGGAAAACAAATCCGTCAATATCGAACACCTTTGTAACGGTGGTGGACTTGTAAAGATAAATATCGGAAACACCGTGCCTTATTCTGTGGGAAATATCGGCGTACCACGCTTCATATTCCGTTATCCCGAAGCCTTCCTTAAGAATAGGGAATATATTATCAAGCAAGGTATTTTGCTTTACACAGCTGACATCAATGTTATTTTCTCCGCTTACTGCCTTGAAAAGTGTTTTATTTATTCGTTTATATTCTTTGCCAATATGTAAAGTTATACCTCTTGACACTTCAATCGTTACGGGAGAAAGCATATTTATAAAGCCGTTAAGCTCGCTTTCATCAAAATCGCCGTCAGCGGTCATTGTTCCGTTGTAAACAAGTATGTATCCGCCCCTTTCCGAACCGAAAAGGCGGCAGAAATCGTATTTTGTTCCGTAAGCGTTAAGGTAAGCACGTATTTTTTTGCCGTACCAGCTGTCGGAAAGGGTTATATTTTCATCATAAATTTGTTTTATCACAGCGTACACGCCTTCTCAAGCATTATTTCCGCCAGCTTAAGCGAAGCCTCCATGTCGGAAAGCTTTGCTGCACTTGCAGGAGAATGGAGATAGCGGCAGGGTACGGAAATCGCCATTGTACGCACTCCACCCTTTGTAATGTGGATAGCGCCGCTGTCATTTCCGCCTGCAACCATTGTTTTTGTCTGCCAAGGAAGATCATTTTCCTCTGCAAGCTGTTTTGAAAGGCTGTACAGCTCTCTGTCGTATATTGTTGAACGATCCATATATGAAACAACAGGACCTTTTCCCAGAATACAGCACTTTTTCTCATCGGAAGCAAGGGGTATATCTGCTGCGGTAGTGGCTTCAAGAACTATCGCAAAGTCCGGCTCAACTGTAAAGGCGGCAGCCCTTGCACCTCTCAGACCAACTTCTTCCTGCACAACAAATGTAAACGTACAATCGTAAGCAAGGTCACTATTGATAAGAGTTATCATTACAGCGCAGCCGAAGCGGTCGTCAATAGCCTTTCCGCATACAAAACCGTCACCAAAGGGGTAATACTCGGAGTCAAAGTAAACGTAATCTCCCGGACAAACCAGCTTTTCGGCTTCTTCCCTGCTCTCCACCCCTATATCGGCATAAAGTGAGGAAAATTCCGCAGCTCTTTTTCTTTCGTCCGAAGAAAGATTGTGTACAGCCTTTGAGCCGATAACGCCCTGAATGCCGTTAACCTTTATCTTCCTGCCGATAACAACTCTTGCGTCGATACCGCCCACAGGAGAGACCGTAAGCGTTCCGTCCGACTTGACCGAAGTGACTATCATTCCCACCTCATCCATATGTGCAGACATCATGACCTTGTTTTTGGGTGTGCTTTTGCCCTTTTTAAAGGCAATAATGCTGCCTAACGGGTCAATTTTATATTCGCATTTGTCCTTGATCTTCTCTATAATATAGTTCCGCACCGCACCCTCGTCGCCCGAAGTGCCGTTGAGGACGCATAATTCATTAAGGAGTGTTTCAAAATCCATTTCACTTTACCTCCTTAATGTACGCTGCAATAAGCTGTGCAGTATTTTCAACATCCGCAAGAGAAATCACCTCAACGGGAGTGTGCATATATTTCAGCGGTATTGACAATGTTACAGCCTTTACACCACCGCAGTTAACGGAAAACCTGTCTGCGTTGGTTCCTGTTTCCTCATTCATAATTTCACGCTGAAAAGGCAAGCCGTTTTTCTCTGCAATACTTACCATTGCCTTTGAAAGCTCCCTGTCAAGAACGGGAGAAAAGCCTATCATACAGCCGCCGCCCATTTTTCCGCATTTAAGCTCGGAATCATCGGAAGTAAGAGCAAAGCTGACATCTACGGCAATTGCAATGTCGGGAGCAACATCGTAAACGCCTGTCTTGGCTCCTCTCTCGCCTATTTCCTCCTGTGAAGAAAACATTATCGTATATGAACAGTTCAGCTTCTCATTTTTAAGCAGCTCCGCAGCACGGAGCAGACAAGCAACTCCGCAGCGGTCGTCAAGTGCCGCACCTGTTATCCTGTCACCCATAAGCTCTGCAGAATGCTGTAAAAACACAACCTTATCTCCGAGAGAAATGACCTTTTCAGCCTGTTCCTTTGTCATACCCACATCTATGCTTATCTCTGAAAATTCAGGCACCTTGCTGTCATCACCGCTTTTTTCAAGGTGCGGCGGAATTGAGCAGATAACGCCCTTTATCCTTTCCTTGCCAAGAACAACTACCTGCTGTGCAAGCAGCAAACGGCGGTCAATACCTCCACAGTTTGAAATTTTCAGAAAGCCGTCGTCGGTAATATAAGTTACCACAAAGCCAATCTGGTCAATATGTGCGTCTATCAGAACGTGGGGTTTACCCTGTTCTCTTGTACCGAAATTGCCGAAAACGCTGTTATTTTTTATATAACAATCATCGGTAAATTCTTTAAGATACCCGAGAGCAAGCTCTGCGGCGCTGTTTTCATCCCCGGAAACGCCAACTGCGTCCGCAAGGGACATAACTGTTTTTTTCAGATCCATTAATTTTAACCTTCTTATTTTAATGCGTTGACAATGCTTTTGTAATGCCGTCCGCGTTCTTCAAAATTCTTATAGGAATCGAAGCTGGCGCTTGCGGGAGAAAGTGTAACAATATCTCCGTTTACTGCCGACTTTCTTGCCGCTTCAACGGCTTCTTCCATAGAATTTACACGAATAATGCGGCATTTGCTTTCGTCATATGCCTTATAGCCCTTTACCGCAGCTTCGATCTTATCGGCTGTTGCGCCCAAAAGAACAAGGGTCTTTACCTTTTCATTGATAGCTTCAGCCATTGTATTATAGTCAAGCTTTTTATCGGAGCCGCCTGCAATAACTATCAGCCTGCGGTCAAATGCGTTAAGACCTGCAATAACGCTGACAGGACTTGTAGCAATACTGTCGTTATAATATTTTACACCTTCAAGCTTGCGAACAAACTCGATTCTGTGTTCAACTCCGCCGAAATTTTTTGCGGTCTCGGCTATAGCTTCCTTGGGTACTTCTCCGTGAACAGCTGAAATTGCCGCAAGATAGTTTTCAACGTTGTGCATACCCGGTATGCGTATATCGTCCTTGTGAACGATACGCTCCGTTGTTTTTCCGTCTGTGAAGCAAAGCCAGCCCTCATTATCAAGGAACGAACCTCTTTCGGGAACGGTTCTGCGGCTGAATTTATACAGATCACCTCTTACCGAATCGGACAAAGCGTTTGTGTCTTCGTTGTCAAGATTCAGAACTGTTCTTGAAAAAGCATTCTGGTGAAGAATAAGATTCTTTTTTGCACCAATGTACTCCTCCATAGACTTATGAACGTTCAAATGGTCGGGGTAAATATTTGTTATCACCGCAGTATCGGGAGATTTTCTCATACTTATGAGCTGAAAACTTGAAAGCTCCACAACTGCAGCGTCCTCAGGCTTTATCTCTTCTATGATAGGAAGCAGCGCACGTCCGATATTTCCGCCCTTATGTACGGTTTTGCCGCTTCGGGAAAGTATCTCGGAAATAATGGTAGTTGTGGTAGTTTTGCCATCTGTGCCTGTTATAGCATAAATTTTGCAGGGACACAAATCAAAGAATACCTCCATTTCGGAAGTAACAACAATACCCATATCCATTGCCTTTTTCAGCTCGGGCATATTAAAGTAAACTCCCGGCGCACGGAAAACAATATCGCAGCTGTAAATTGCTTCAAGATAATTTTCACCAAGAGAAAGCTTTGCTCCCGATGCTTCAAACTCGTCTGCAAGAGCCGCCATATTGCTGCGTGACTTCCTGTCGCACACAGTAACGTCCAGACCCTTTTTCAGAAAAAGGCGTATAATATCATTATTTGTAATGCCCGTACCGATAAAAGCGATCTTTTTATCTTTTATATCACGAAAAAAACTTTCGGCTTTTGTCATAAAACTGATCCCTGCTTTACTTTATTTTTATAACGGACTGCGCATATCAACACGCAGCCTTTATTATTATATACAATTTTTCAGAAAATAGCAACGGCTTGCATAGATTTTAGGATATTTTCATAATTATAACTAAGAAATGAGGGATATGCGGTGAAATTTTATATAAACAAAATGGCAAAGGACACTATCGGGCTTACAATTGTGTCTCTTGTATTACAAGCGCTTGGAATTTTTCTTAACGCTTTCATCTCCGAAAAGCTGGGAACAGCGTCCGTCGGAATAATGACGCTGATATTCACCCTGTTCAGCTTTATAATGGTTCTTGCCAACGGAAATATCTTTATTGCAACAAGCCGTTTTGTTTCGGAGGAAATAGGCTGCGGAAACAGAAACGTAAAACGCATTATGCGCTACTCCCTCAGCCTTTCATTGACTTTATCCATAACCTTTACAGCGCTTTCCCTGCTTCTTGCGGACGTTATCTCGGAATATGCAGATGCCGGGATAGGACTTGCCGTACCTGTCCGGATAATTGCCCTGTCCCTCCCTCTTGCTTCGGCAGGTTCCTGCATAAAAGGCTACTTCACAGCCGTAAGAAAGATAAATGCCGCCTGCTGCGGAGACTGCGTGGAATTTTCGGCAAAGTGGATATTCCTTCTTTTTTCCGTGATTTTCCTTATTGACAAGGGCTATGACATATACACGCTTATTGCCTTTTCAATTTTAACGGGAGAAGCGGTCAGCTTTGTTTTCTACATAATAAAATATTCTTTCGAGTACCGCATTTTTTCAAAATATCCCTGCGGAGCGCCTAATATTGAGACCGTTCCAAAATACTTGAAAATGTATTTTCCCATACTGGTCAGCGGTTATGTGCAAATGATACTTTCCACCGCCAACGACGCTATCGTTCCCGTTGCGCTTCTTAAATACAACGCTTCCGCCGAAAGAGCATTAAGCGAATATGGTATGTTTGAAGCAATGATAATCCCGACCATTTTTTATCCGTCAGCATTGCTTTGCAGCCTTTCAAACGTGCTTATGCCGGAAATTGCAAGGGCGCATTCCTCCGGCAGCAAAGAAAGAATGCAGGATCTGATCGTAAAAGCACTGAGCAGTTCGTTCATATTCGCATTCTTTATAGCCGGATTGTTTTTTATGCAGGGCGTAAATATAGGAAACGTTCTGTGTCCCTCCGACAGCCTTGTTGGAGAAACGCTGGTAAAAATGTTCCCCGTTATACCGTTCATATACCTTGAAATAATACTTGAAAGCATTTTAAAGGGTCTCGGCAAACAAAATTTCTCAACGGTAAATTCCCTCTGCGAATATATAATAAGAATAGTCTGCGTTGTAGTTTTCGTAAACCGTTACGGCTTTACAGGGGTTCTTATCTCCTACTACGCAAGCAATATTTACAGCAATATTATCAGGATAGCAGTTGTGTGCAGAACAGCAGACATACGTTTCAGCATAAAAAAATTTCTCGTTATCCCTTTTCTGTACAGTGCTGCAAGCTGCATCACGGCTTCCGCAGTAATAAAATACATAAAGCCTGTAAACGGTTTGCTTTCGGCGGTAATTTTCATTTCCTCCGCCTGCATAATGTTCCTTGCTGTCTATGAAGCCGGAAAAATGCTTTCAAAGGACTCCTCCGGCTTTATTACAATAATCGGTAAAGCATAATATCACACATATACATAAGGACACATCGCTTCAAGCCTTTTTTCGCCTATTCCTTTTACGTTAAGAAGGTCATCCACCGAAGAAAAGCCTGTGGTACGGGCGTATTCCGTTATACGCTCCGCAAGCACCTCTCCGATCCCGTTAATTTCCATAAGCTCTTCCTTTGAAGCGGTATTGAGATCAAGGGGAAACTGCACTTCTTCACGGGAAGATTCTGTCTGTGCTGCGGCTGAAGTAACTTGTTCGGCAGATGTTTCGGATCTATGCACAGGTTTGGTTACGGTCACATAGTGACGTATGCTTTCAAGCTTCTTTTCGCCTATACCTTTGACATTTATAAGCTCGTCCACCGAAGAAAAACCAACGGAGCGGGCATATTCGTAAATACGCTCCGCAATTACCTCGCCCACTCCGTTTATTTCCATAAGTTCTTCCTTTAAGGCTGTGTTAAGGTCAAGGGGAAACTGTATTTTCTTTTCCGAAGAGACAGTTGTTTCTGCGCTTTCTTCCGTTTCCGAAGCAGTTTCGGCAGAAGAACTTACCGTCACATACGGACGGATAACTTCCAGCTTCTTTTCGCCTATTCCGCTTATATTAACAAGCTCGTCCACGGAACTGAATCCATATTCATCGGCATAAGCAACGATCTTTTCGGCAGTTTCTCTTCCTATACCTGCTATTTCCGCCAAAGTCTGTACGTCTGCGCTGTTCAGGTCTATAAGGCTGTCGGAAAATTCATCATAAAATATATCATCGGCAGATATTTCTTCCGAAGCATATGAAATGACAGGAACAGCCAGTTCTTCCGCAGAAAATTCCGATACGCCATATACCGCCGCAAGCAGCACCGCAGACGCCAGAAGCGTAAGAATATACACACGCTTTACATTCATACCCGTTTTCTTAATACCGGAACGGCTTATTTTTCATTTTTATCGCAGTAAACTATTCCAAGTCCTACCGTACTCATATAGCATCTGCCGTAAACGTTCATATCGCCGCTTATTACAACGCCGTTGCCTGTTCCACCAAACTGATGCTGGTCATCGTTTATTCTTACCCACGTTGCACCATTGTCTTCGGACATATAGATTCCCTTTGCTTCATTGTCCTTTGTAGTGCCGTAAATGTATATTACATAAGGATCGCCATCATTCTTCGCCTTGCCTATACCTACAGCTTCGCAGTAAACAACGCCCTGAACAAGCTCAACATTGTCGCCGTGTTCGGTTGCTCTGTACAGTCCTGCACCTCCGGGAATGTAGAATGTACCCTCTTCTCCCGGAACAACACAAAGACGTTTGAAGCTGGGATTTATAAGGTTCATCTTCTTAAAGCTCTTTCCGCCGTCAGAGCTGAGGTAAACATTGCCCTTTCCGCAGCCGTAAACATAACTGCTGTTTTCGGGGTCGCCGATAAGATATATTCCGTTTCCTGTTATGCCGGAGCATTCATTCCATGTTGCGCCCCAATCCTCGGTATAATATGCCTTCATACCGTTCTCAGAGCTCCATATAAGGCGTGAACCGTCGGCAGTAAGAGCAACGCTGCCGTTGTAAAGTGCTTTGCCCTCCTGAGGAGAATTGGTAATAAAGCTCCATGTCTTTCCGCCGTCAGTAGAATAGGTAAGCTTCTGTTCGCTTTCGCTTCCGCCGACTTTTGCCCACATATCCCTGTTCTGTGCGGCAATGGTTATGCTTGTGGTAGAACCTATCTTGTCCTGATGACGTACACCGGAAGAATAAATATCTTCATTAACGAATCCGTCATAGTCCATAACAGCCGAAACAAGAGGATAATCCTTCATTGAGATTATTTCCATAGGTACGGTTTCTTCAATGCCTCTTGCGTTGAAATAAAATTCGGGGCTGTCACTCCAGATATTGTCGCAAGCAAAAACGCCGTTGCCGGAGGTCACCATTATTTCATCGGAATTGAACGGATTTATCGCCATAGAACAGCACCAGTGAATAGCGCAGTCCTCTATCCAAGAAGTACCGTTAGTTGACATAGTCATTGTTTCAAGCAGGTTTGTCCATGTCTTTCCTCCGTCAACAGAGGTATAGAAAACATCTCCGTAAGCGCCGTTGGGCTGTGCTTTCCATATGCCTGTGGACACAAGTACCAGCTTGTTATCGTCCTTGGGGTCAATAACTATATCACCGTAGGACTGATATTCGGGGGCAATACTTTCAGCAGATTTGTCGGAAGCGTTATATCTGTAAACTCCGCCGAGAGCGCAGTTCCAAGGTCCTTCGTTATTTGCATAAACAACGTACACATTGCCCTTTGAATCCAGCTTTATTCTCTCAGGCATCAGATCATTTACTGCATTTTCAACAACAGACCATGTAGCTCCGCCGTCCTCGGAAACAAAGAAGTTGCCTTCATCCTTTCCTTTCTGTGAAACGGAAGCGTAAATGCGCTGAGTTACGCCGTCCTTAGCGGAAGACGGGTCAAAAGCAATGGAGTTTATACCGTTTCCGTTGCTTGTTGAAGTTACAGGGAAGCTGCTTACAGATTCCCAGGTTTTGCCGCCGTCTGTGCTTTTTATCATACCGCCTGTTCTTCCGCCGGCAAAAATGACATCGCCGTTATTGGGGTCAACAGCGATCCTTTCGCCGTTTCCTCGTCCCATTCCGTTGCCGTGGACCTTTATAAGATCGTTAATATCAATTACCTCAAAAGTCTCGCCGTAATCCTCCGAGCGGAGAAGAGCGGTCTTTCCGCCGCTGAAATACTCCGTTCCGGCAAGCAAATATACCTTTGAAGCGTCATTAGGGTCTACTGCAAGACCGTCAATGCCGAGATAACCCTTATCGTCCTCGGATACCCAATAGCTGATAGACTTCCAGCGCTGCTCATCCTCAGACCAGCGGTACGCTCCGCCTACATCTGTTCTTGCATAATAAACATTTTCCTCACAAGTGCTGAACACGCCCGTTACAAATCCTCCGCCGTTCATTTCCACCTGACCGTAAGTCCAGCCGTTGTTAACAGCGGCAGTGTTTTCTGAACCTTGCTCTGTTACGGAAGTACCCCCTTCAGCAGAGGCTCCCGTTCCCCCATTTTCTTCCTTATCGGAACATCCGGAAAAAGCTGCAAGAACCATAAAAGCCGCCGTTAAAGCTGCAGCCGTTCTTTTCAACATAGTATTATTCGTCATTATTAACTATCCTTTCTTAGGTTTTTGAATTTAATTAGCTGATATATTTACATTTGCAATATATGTTAATATCAGATTTTACCATATGGAAACGTTTTCTACATTTTATTAATTATACAACACATTCACCTCAAAGTCAATATTTTTTGGCAATTTTACTAAATAATGCGTAGACTATAGACTGATAATATCCATAAGCGCATCAACGTCAGCCGCAATATAGTCTGCTCCGGCTTTTCTCAGTTCATCTTCCGAACCGTAACCGTACAGCACACCTGCCGAATCTATGCCGTTGTCTGCCGCTCCC
The DNA here is from genome assembly GCA_051881775.1 of Oscillospiraceae bacterium. Lineage (GTDB taxonomy): Bacteria > Bacillota > Clostridia > Oscillospirales > Ruminococcaceae > UMGS363. Next base: position 17,969 of record JBJEQN010000008.1, read on the forward strand.
TCTATATCAAATTTTCTGTCGCCTACCATTAAAATCTTTGATCTGTCGCAAATTTCAAGGCTTTTTACTGCACCGGCAATGACCTCTGTTTTTGTAAGCAAGGATTTATCAAGAGAAGCTCCTGCAATATGAGTAAAATATCCCTCAAGTCCGAAATGCGATATAATACGCTTTGCAAAAACCTCCGGCTTTGACGTTGCAAGAACAGCCTTTCCGCCCTGCTCCGTCAAACGTTTCAGCATTTCTTCAATTCCGCTGTAAATATCTCCGTCAAAAATACCGTCACGGGTGTAATATTCACGGTAAAAAACTACCCCTTTATCCGCTTCATCATCTGAAAAGCCGTAAAGATCCCTGAACGAATCCCTAAGCGGCGGACCGATAAACAATTTCAGCTTGTCCTCGTTTTTCTCGTCTATCCCGAATTTTTCAAGGGCATATCGTACCGATCTCATTATCCCTCTGCCGGAATCGAATATAGTTCCGTCAAGGTCGAAAAAAATGTACTCGTATTTATTCATTAAAAAATCTCCGTTCGTACTTTTCTTAAAGTATACCATTTAATGCTTGTAATTTCAAGGCGGATTTTACAAAAAAATAAGCCTTACTTGTAAAATCTGTATTTTACAAGTAAGGACAAAATATAGAAAATTATTGCTCTTTACGGCTATCCTCTTTTTTATGTTCAGCCAGAAGCATACCGCCTGCAATTGCCGTAAGCGGAGCAACACACACAAGTCCGAAGCTGCCAACTACCGTATGCACGATTTCCGCCGCAACATACTTGTAGTTCAGAATGTTTCCTATGGGAGTTCCCTGCGCCATAAATACCATAAGCAAAGCAATACAGCTTCCCGAGTATGCCAGCAGCAGCGTCGTTGTTATTGTTCCCATTGCCGCACGTCCGACATTCATACCCGACTTTACCGCTTCAAGCCGTGTTATATCAGGCTTCTTGGCAACTACCTCAGCTATTGCGGAAGTAATATCGACCGCTAAGTCCATAACAGCTCCCGATGAGCCGATAAAGATCGAAGCCATAAATATCTGCGTAAGGTTAAGGTCGCTGAAACCGCTGTATAAAAGGCTTTCCGAATATGACATTACCGCACCGTGTATTTTAAATTCATCTGTAAAAATAATTCCTATGACAGCCGTTACGATTATTCCCGAAATTATACCCGTTACAGCGGCAAGCGTTCTCTTGTCAAAGCCGTAAACCAGCGCAACTATTATAAACGACAGCACTGTAATAATTATTCCGCCTACAATAATGGGATTATGCCCCTTTAAATAGCACGGAACAACGACCTTCCATATCATAAGCACCGTTATTATAAAGGAAAGTACCGACCGCACACCTGTCTGACCTGCAAAAAAAATAAGAAATACCGCAAATATCACGGCAAGCACAAGCTCTGCGTTAAGCCTGTAATGGTCTGTCATAGTCACGGAAAGAATTTCATCTCCCGAATAACTTATTACCGCATAGGCTTTATCTCCCGGAGAGAACAGCTTATCCTGTTCAAGAGAACCCGTAAGCATATTTACTGCCTGAACCGTTCGTCCCTTGAAAATTCCGCTTAACACCGTTGCCTCGCAGCTTTGTTCGCCTGAACGTATAAGCCCCGTATCTATAATATTATCGTTGTTGACGGAAAGCACTCTTACAGGGCGGCGTTCCGTACCCTTATATATCTGCGCACCCTCAAATCCTGTAGGAATAAGAAACAGAACGATTATCATAACCAAAGCTGCAAGGACAGGAGCGTGGTATGCGATTTTTTCTCTTGTAATTTTCATTTTGTATCACCTGATCAGCATATAACAACACCGTGCAAAGTTTTTCCGCTCTGCACGGTGCTGTATTAAAAAAGGGGAAGTTTATGAAGAATTCTAAGTTTAGGGTTTACTTAACGTTTGTAAGCTGTGCAAGGTAGTTGTAAATGTCGGTATTGTCATATGTTCCGCCGAACAGCTCAGAACCTGCGCCCTGTGCGTAAACTGCAACAGGAAGTCCTGTGTGAGCATAGGAAGCGAAGTTGATGCCCGACTTGTTGTTGAGCAGATGAGTAATTGTAACGGTGATAGGCTCATAGCTGCCGTAGAGGACATATTCTTCCTGACTTATCTCCTCATCGCCTGTTCTTGTCATAGTAGCTTCGTATGCAGCCTTCAGCTTTTCATATTCATATTCGGTAAGCTCAAGAGTACCGCTGTTATTGGATTCGGGGTGCTTGTCGGCGCTGTCCATCTGAGCTTCATATTCTGCAGAACCTGCAGGGGGAACAAGTCCGAACAGCTTTGTGATGTCCTTCATGACCTTGCTGAAGCTTGTGTTGTTTTCCTTATACTTTGAAACATAATCGGAATCAAACTTAGCGTAAGAAATTTTCTGGTTTTTAAGGTTTGTAAGGAATGTGTCGTAATTTGTACCTGCATAACCGATAGTCAGACCGCCTGTTTCATGGTCGCCTGTAACGATGATAAGGGTCTCATCGGGGTGTTCGTTGTAGAAATCAATTGCCTTTCCAACTGCTGTGCTGAGAGCAAGTGTGTCAGAAATTGTGGAGCCTGCATCGTTTGCGTGGCAAGCCCAGTCAATTTTTCCGCCTTCTACCATCATAAAGAATCCCGTATCGTTGTCAAGTACCTCTATGCCCTTTTCAACATAATCGCTGAGAGCCCATTCGCCCTTCTTGCGGTCGTTGTTGTAAGAAATAGAACCGCTGTCTGCGATAGTTTCGGAAATAACGAGTGCCTTTCCGTCTGCTGCGGTAAGCTTTTCAGCCTCAGCCTGAGTTTTGATGACCTTATAACCTGCCTGCTCTGCAAGAACATAGCTGTCGGTCTGATCGCCGTTTGCACCTGTGGTCTGTTTAAGCGCTCCGCCTGCAAAATAGTCAAAACCGCTTTCAATAAGCTCCTCGCTTATCTCATAATAGCTGTTTCTGCTTGCCTGATGTGCATAGTAAGCAGCAGGAGTTGCGTGGTTAAGATTAACGGTGGAAACTATGCCTATTTTGTATCCAAGCTGCTTTTTCAGCTTTTCTGCAATGGTCTCATATTCGGTCGTAAAGGTCTCGTCCATATTGATTGTACCGCTGTATGTTTTGTGACCTGTTGAAAGTGAGGTTGCGGTCGAAGCGGAGTCCGGGCAGAAGGATGTGGAATCGTATGTTGCGGCAGAACCTGCAACGGGGAATTTCATAAAGTTGAGTACCTTTTCTGCTTCAAGTATTCCGTTGTCGTTTGTGTCAGCAAGAGCGGAGTAATAGTCTGCCGTTGCCTGGATCTGAGGATAGCTCATACCGTCTCCGATAAACATAAAAATGTACTTGGGAGTTTTGCCTGTGTACTGGCTTGCAGAAACAGCTTTCTGTGCGCCAAGCTCCGTTTTAGTGTTATTTACGGCAGCAACGGTTGAAGCTGCGGTAGCGGCAAGTACAGTAATTGCCGAAGCTATCGCAATGGTTTTTTTGACATTGGATCTTATCATATTTTTCTCTCCTTGTAATTTGATTACGGTTTATATTTTATTATTTCATTGTAAAATCCGTAATCCCACCAAAGTGAAATGTAAAATAAATGAAGTTATAAATATGTTAAATCCAAATTCTCAAAAAAACAGCTTCCGAAATCTATCCGGAAGCCATAATAACACATATTCAGTTAATATTTCCCACAGATTCTCTTGAAATAAGCTTGTAATCAAGAGTTATGCGGCGGTCGCTTTTCTGGGAAAGATTTATATTTCGTATAAGTTCCGTAACAACCGTTCTGCCTATCTCGTAGCAGGGCTGCTCAACGGTGGTGATGCCGGGATTATAAAGACCGCTGAGGCTGATATTGTCAAAACCGCAGATAGAAATATCCTCCCCTACCTTATATCCGCAGGTAAGCGCCCTTTTTACCGCACCTACCGCAAGAAGGTCGGAAATGCAGAAAATTGCCGTAGGGGGTTCCGGCAAAGACATAAATCCGTCAAAAGCCATAGCGCCGTTATCGGGATCGTAGGTACCTCTGAAAATATATTCTTCTCTCACAGGAACGTTATATTCACCAAGAGCCTTTAAATAACCCTTTTCACGGTCCTTTGAAGAAAGTGCTGTTCCCGCTGTGGAAACGATTGCAATTTTTCTGTGACCGAGATTAATAAGGTTTTTCACCGTTGCATATGCTCCGCCCTCATCGTCAACAGTAACGGTAAGAACATTTGCACTCTCAACTCTTTCACAGCATAAAGCAATATAATATTTTCCGTTAAGCTCATTAAGCGTATCGGCGTCTATCTGCGTTCCGAGAAGAACGGCAGCGTCAACCGTTCTGTTGAAAAGCATATTCAGCTTGCGCATTTCAATATCAAAGCAGCTGTTGGATGTGCTTATAAGAATGTCATAACCCTTTTCGGAAGCGGCGCTCTGCATTCCTCTGATAATATCGCTGTAAAAAGAATGCTCGGTTGAAGGAATGATGGCAAGAATAACGTTGGTTTCGCACTTTCTCAGATTTCGTCCTAAAAAATTCGGGCTGTATCCAAGCTGTTTGATAGCGTTATTTACCTGTTCGGTTGCCGATACCGATACTGTGGCGCTGTTATTCAGAACACGGGAAACGGTTGCCACGGAAACTCCTGCCGCTTTTGCAACATCTTTGATCGTTACGTTCATTTAGCCCTCCATATGTAAATAATTTATAAAATAACTGCTCGTTATATGATTTTCTCATGCTCGTCAAGGCTGCGGTTTTCGGCAGCTTTTGCGGCACTGCGTTTTTCCCTGCGCCTGCGGACAGCGTCCTCATCCATAAAATTAAAGAAAACAAGAAGAACAAGAAGAACGGTCACAATAATTGTAGGAAAATGCTTCGCCATAAGTGCTTCGGTGCTTTCCTTAGGAATTTTTGTATTCGGTATAGCAGCCAGCACGGCAATGGTATAAATATAGCACAGCGAACCGCCGATATTGAGCAGAAGCGGTATCACAACTTTTTTAAACGCTGCAACAACAAGAGCTGCAGCAAGAAGCACGGTGCTTGCAAACAGCGCATATCCGCATTTTTCATAGCCATTTATGATAAAAGCGTAACCGCCCATAAGATTCAGCCCAAAGCAGCATATTACTTCAGCCGCAATTGCCAATATCAGGGTGATTTTTCCGGCTTTTTTCATATTTATCACTCCATTGAAACGTTTACAAGTATTATAAATTTTATTATACCACTTTATTCGGACATATTCAAGAGAAAATTGATAATTTGTTTCAAAAACAAAAGAGCCGATTTCTCGGCTCTTGAATAAACAAAATGTTAAATTATGATCAAACGGGATGAACCTTTGTCTCAGCGTTGGAATGAGCGCCGTCAATGCCGTACTTCTTATTTCTTCTGCTCTCGAAGAACTTAGGAGCAACCTTCGGGAACATTGCATAGCTAAGTACATCTTCATCCTGTTCTACCCATTCTGCACATTCCTCACGGAGCTTATCAAGCTCAGGTTCGATAAGGTCTGCAGGTCTGCAGGTAATAGGCTCTTCACCCTTGAGTATCTTATCCTGGAATTCCTTGGATATAGGCACAGGTGTTTTACCGTATTCGCCCTTAACAAGACCCTTGAACTCCTTGGTAACGGTCTTGTATCTTTCACCGTTGATGATGTTAAATACAGCCTGAGTACCTACGATCTGAGATGTAGGAGTTACGAGAGGAGGCATACCGGAATCCTCACGAACCTTAGGAACTTCCTTGAGAACCTCAACAAACTGATCTTCCTTGCCTGCCTGCTTGAGCTGGGAAAGAAGGTTGGAGAGCATTCCGCCGGGAACCTGATACATAAGAGCGTTTGTATCCGTAGCAAGCATCTTGGGGTCAAGAAGACCGCTGTCAATATACTTCTGACGGAGAGTCATAAAGTAGTCTCTTATCTCATTGAGAAGAACAAGGTCAAGACCTGTGTCGTACTCAGTACCCTGAAGTGCAGCAACCATAGACTCTGTAGGAGCGTGAGATGTGCCAAGAGCAAGAGGAGACATACTTGTATCGATCATATCAAGTCCGTTTTCAATGCCCTTGAGAAGACACATATCGGCAAGACCGGAAGTGAAGTGAGTATGAAGCTGAACAGGGATCTTAACAGCTGATTTAACAGCCTTAACAAGATCAACTGTACGGTAAGGAGTAAGAAGCGCAGCCATATCCTTGATACAAATGGAATCAGCGCCCTCTTCTTCACACTGCTTAGCGTAATTTGCATAATATTCATCTGTAAATACATCGCCCAAAGTGAAAGAAATTGCAACCTGTGCGTGAGCGCCCTCTTTCTTAGCTGCAGCGATAGCAGTCTTAAGGTTTCTTATATCGTTGAGCGCATCGAAAATCCTGATAATATCAATGCCGTTTGCAACAGACTTCTGAACAAAATATTCAAGAACATCGTCAGCATAGTGACGGTAACCAAGCATATTCTGACCACGGAAAAGCATCTGGAGCTTTGTGTTAGGACATTCCTTGCGGATTGTGCGAAGTCTTTCCCATGGGTCCTCATCAAGGAATCTCAGACAGGCGTCAAATGTAGCGCCACCCCAACATTCCAGTGAATAAAAGCCTATTTTATCCAGTTCAGGGAGAATTGGTAGCATATCAGACAGTGGCATTCTTGTAGCAAGAAGGGACTGATGTGCATCTCT
>JBJEQN010000009.1:0-24552 GCA_051881775.1 Oscillospiraceae bacterium
TTAAGAAAACTGTTATCGCTTACGAGCCTGTTTGGGCTATCGGCACAGGCAAGACCGCTACTGCTGACCAGGCTCAGGAGGTTTGCGCATTTATCCGTGCAACACTTGCAAAGCTGTACGACCAGGCTACTGCTGACGCTGTTACTATCCAGTACGGCGGTTCAATGAACGCTGGCAACGCTGCAGAGCTTCTTTCAAAGCCCGATGTTGACGGCGGACTTATCGGCGGCGCTTCTCTCAAGGCTAACGACTTCAACACTATTGTTCAGGCTGCTGTAAACGGCTGAGTATGAAATAACGACAGGGGAAAGACTTATGAAATCTGTTAAGGGAATAAACCGCAGGAAGGTGATTGCCGGTGCGGCAGCCGCTGTGATATTTATTTCGGCGGCGTTCTTTGCGACGGATCTTATCCGCACTAAGCGGTACGGGCTTCCCCCTGTTTTTTGCGTTCCTGTCATTGAATACGGCAACGGCAGCGCCGATTATTACGGTCTTGGGTACAAGGTCTGGAAGGATTATCACCCCTTTGACGAGACTGTTGATTATTATGTCGGCTTCTGGCTTATACCGAAATTCTGGAGCATATAGAAAACGGAGGAATTTACAATGGGTAAGAAACCAACAGCGCTTATTATCATGGACGGCTGCGGCGTTAACAAGGACACCTACGGCAATGCTGTCGCAGCGGCAAAGACACCTAATCTTGACAGATATATGAAGGAATGGCCCAACACTACTATCGGCGCAAGCGGTATGTGCGTAGGACTTCCCGACGGACAGATGGGCAACTCCGAGGTTGGTCACACCAACATGGGTGCAGGACGAATTGTTTATCAGGAGCTTACAAGGATCACAAAGTCCATTGCTGACGGCGATTTCTTCAGCAACGAGGCTTTTGCGGCTGCTGTTGACAACTGCAAGAAGAACGGCAGCGCTCTCCATATGTTCGGACTTCTTTCAAACGGCGGCGTTCACTCTCACAACACTCACCTTTACGGTCTGCTGGAGCTTGCAAAGAGGGCAGGTCTTGAAAAGGTATTTGTTCACTGCATCATGGACGGAAGAGATGTTCCCCCCACAAGCGGCAAGGACTTTGTTGCAGAGCTTGCCGACAAGATGAAGGAAATTGGCGTTGGCAAGATAGCAAGCATTTCCGGACGTTACTATGCAATGGACAGAGATAACAACTGGGACAGAGTTGAAAAGGCTTACGCTGCATTTGTTTACGGCGAGGGCAACCACGCTGTATGCCCTGTTGAGGCTATGGAGAAGTCTTATGCTGATAATGTTACGGACGAGTTCGTTATCCCTACGGTAATTGACGGAACTGACAGGATAGGCTCCGGCGACAGCATTATTTTCTTCAACTTCCGCCCCGACCGTGCAAGAGAGATAACCCGTACCTTTGTTGACCCCGATTTCAGCGGATTTGAGAGAAAGAAGGGCTTTTTCCCTGTAACATACGTTTGCTTCACTCAGTATGACGCAACTATGCCTAATGTTCTGGTAGCGTTCAAGCCCCAGTCTTTGAACAACACTCTTGGTCAGTACATTTCCGACAAGGGAATGACACAGTTGAGAATTGCCGAGACGGAGAAGTACGCTCACGTTACATTCTTCTTCAACGGCGGCGTTGAAAAGCAGTATTCCGGTGAGGACAGAATTCTTGTAAACTCGCCTAAGGTTGCCACATACGACCTTAAGCCCGAGATGAGCGCTTACGAAGTTACCGAAAAGGTAGTTGAGGCTATAAATGCAGAAAAGTATGATGTTATTATCCTTAACTTTGCAAACTGCGACATGGTAGGTCACACGGGCGTATTTGACGCTGCGGTAAAGGCTGTTGAGGCTGTTGACGATTGTGTCGGAAAGACGGTTGACGCTATCCTTGCACACGGCGGCACGGCTCTTATCACTGCTGACCACGGAAATGCGGACAAGATGTACGAAGCTGACGGTTCTCCTTTTACGGCTCACACCACAAATGTTGTTCCGCTTATCGTTGCAGGACAGAAGGGCGAGCTTAGAGAGGGCGGTGTACTTGCCGACCTTGCACCTACGATGCTTAAGATAATGGGTGTTCCTCAGCCTGAGGAAATGACGGGCAAGTCTATTCTTCTTTAACACAAAACACGAAAAATAAGCAAGGCGCATTCACATAAGATCGGGAGCTGAACCGTTATGTGAACTGCGCCTTTGCGGTTTGATAAAAGATATTGGAGGGGTTTTTACGAAATACGGTAAAATTCTGGCATTGATAACATTAGTTTGCACGCTTACAGCCTGTGCAAAAGAAGCTGCCGATACAACAGACACAGTTGCGGAAACTGAAAGTGTGGTCGTATCGCAGGAGGAGACGGTCGAAACAGCTTCGGAGGCTGCCGAAACAACTGCGGCGGCTGAAACGACGACTGTTACGGAGGAAACAACGGCAGAAACCACTGTAAGCACGACTGTATCGGAGGTATCGGAAACGGAAGCGGTCGATGAGAGCGGCGAAGCCTTTGAAATTGATTTTTCGGCTGCCGCAGACCTGCCTATAATACATCATGAAGCATTAGCAGGCGTTTATGAGGCTTTTGATGAATACGATATTGATAATATAACGGAGAACACGCTGTATTATGTTACAAGTCTTGCTGACGGAAGTGCGGTTTACGGTGTATTTGAGGACGGAGCAATAGATCATACGGATTATCCGACATATATTGACTGGGAAAATGACAAGCAGACCGTTTACATACAGCGTCCCGACGGCACGGTCAGCTCATATGTACAGAATTGGTTTGTAAACTGGTCTGCAAGTGCAGGTATACGATACTATGAGCCTTCGGATATTGCGCTTTGCGATATAGACGGTGACGGCGATGATGAGCTTGTTTTTACAAGCTGTGCTACGGGTTCGTTTGCGCAGTGTTACGGTACTTTGGTAATGCAGGAGCTTTCCGGAGATGCCTGTGCATACTTTGGTTACGAGCTGCAGGATTCCCTTATAAGCGAAAATATTGCGGTAACTGTTGAACGTGATGACTGCAAGCTGCTTATCACAGCCTGCGGAGAGGATCTTGAATATAAAATTGACCTTTCATTGGCGCAGGACACGGATGACCCACAGCCCGATTCGGGACATATTTATTTTGAAGCCGAAGAAAACGGCATCTTTGCTTACCTTGGCATAAGATGCGGCAGGATGCCGGATGTTCCTTGTTATATACGTTTGCGTGTGACCTATGACGGCAGTGATTTTGCTTTTTCCGAGCCGTCTGTGATGCCCTTTTCCGAGAGCAGGTTTGCCTGATAATTGAATATGAAGAACACCGCACGAAGACCGGTTTTTACGGATCGTGCGGTGTTTTTTTGTTTGCATTTTTATTGGTTATTTGTATCAAGCCAGTTCCGGGCTGCTTCGGCAACGGTTTTCAATGCCTTATCTCCAAAGGGGGTGTCAAGTCCTGCGGCGGCTACAAGACCGTCAAAGGTTTCCTCTCCGCCAAGACGGACAAGTTTCATATATCTTTCAAAGGCTTCTTCTCTGTCTTTCTGCATTATTACCCAGAATTCAAGGGCAACGGTCTGTGCAAGGCAGTAATCAATGTAGTAGAAGGGGCGCTCATAGATGTGGGTCTGACGCTGCCATGCTCTGCCCTCGCCGTAAAAGGGGCTGCCGTCCAGGTCTATCCAGGGCATATATATTGATGTGAGCTTTTTCCATTCTTCTACACGCTCCGCAGGCGTCATTCCGGGATTTTCGTAGACAATATGCTGGAAATGGTCTACCATTGTACCGTAGGGGATGAATTTTATGGCATCTTCAAGGTGCTTGCGGCAGAATTTTCCTGCGTCCTTTCCGAAGAAGTCCTCTGCGCTTGCCCAGCCGAAAAATTCCATTGTCATTGAATGTATCTCGCAGCTTTCGAGAGTGGGGAGCTGATTGTCGGATGGGCGTTTATGACGGTTCACATATGCTGCAAAGGCGTGACCTGCTTCATGGGTAATGACCTCCACATCTCCCTGTGTGCCGTTGAAATTGGCAAAGATAAAGGGGGCTTCGTAATCGGTAAGCTCGGTGCAGTAGCCTCCTGCCGCCTTACCCTTTCGGCTGAGGACATCCATCAGTTCGTTATCCATCATAAAGTCGAAAAACTCGGCGGTAAGGGGGGAGAGGCTTCTGTAAAAGCGTCTGCCTGCTTCAAGTATATCATCGGGAGTGCCTTTGGGTACGGCGTTTCCGTCACGGTAGGAAACGGAGGTATCGGCATATTTAAGGGGATAGCTTACGTCAAGGCGCTCTGCTTGTTCTTTATAGAGCTTGTCGGCGGCAGGTACAATATATTTTATCACGGCTTCTCTGAATTTAGCCACATCTTCGGCTGTATAGCTGTTGCGGCACATATTGAGGTAGCCCAAAGGGACGTAGTTTTCAAAGCCCATTTTTACGGCTTCGGCGTTCCGCACACGGACAAGGTCGTCATATATGCGGTCAAGCTGAGTTTCGTTTTCCTTGAAAAAGCTGCTGTCCGCTGCCCATGCCTTATGGCGGATATTATGGTCGGGAGACTGCTTATAGGGTGTAAGCTGGGAAAGAGTGAGCTTTTTGCCGTCAAAATCTATCTGGGCGGAGGCAATGAGCTTTTCATACTCGGTGGTAAGTCTATTATCCTCCTGCATTTCGGGGATTATTTCGGGAGAAAAACTTTTAAGTGCAATGTCGGTATTTATGAACATCACTTTGCCGAATTTCTTTTCAAGCTGGGGGCGGAATTTACTTTCGGCGAGGGCTTTGGATACGGACTGACAATATTCGGTAAAGGTTGGGGTTGAATTGTCAAAGAACTCGTTTTCGTCGCTGTAGAATTTGTCCTCGGTATTTATTGTATGGCGGATATAGCAAAGATTGTACATTGTGTTGTAGCTTCCGCCGGTTTTATCCCATTCAAGGAAGATCTCTGCTGCTTCTTCGGCTGAACGGGCGTTTGCAATGCCTGCTGCTGATTTTTCGGAAGCGGCTTTCATATCATCCATATTGGGACGGGTATAGTTCATTTCGGAAAATTTCATAGCTGCTTGCTCCTTTTTATTCTGATATTATATATTTTACCGTTATTCGGGGATTTAGTCAATAGTTTGATCATGGTTTGCTGTGTCGCAGGGAAATGGCTCGTCACTTTGCTCCGCCGTTTTCTCTGTAGGGGCGCACATTGTGCGCCCGATTTGCTTACACGGCATATTAAGGTAAAACGGACATAATTCCGAATTCCGCATTAAATTTGTCGTGTCGCAGGAAAATGCTCGTCGCTTTGCTCCTTACATTTTCCTGCGAGGGGAGATTGTTGGGGAAACTGCTTTAAGGTTTGCTGTGTCGCAGGAAAATGCTAGTCGCTTTGCTCCTTGCATTTTTCTGCGAGGGGGATTGTGGAGATACGGCGACATAGTTTGCTGTGTCGGATAAAAATACACCTCGCTTTGCTCGGTATATTTTTATCCGAGGGGGACTTTTATTTTATGGGATAGAATTGGCGCAATTCACATTGGATGGTTCCACGGGTTTTGTGGTATGCAAAACTTTAATTGGGTTCTCTTTCTGATGTGAATTGCGCCTTTGGGCTTTTTGGCTTTGCTGTTTTAATGCAGTTTTGCGTTATGCCTTACTTTTGGGGTGTTTCGCTTCTGCGGAAGCGACAAGGGGCTCCTCGCCCCTTGACCCTCGCCAAAGGGACTCGTCCCTTTGGAATCCCGTTATCGCTGCGCTGGTGGAGCGGCGGATGCGGTTTTACTGCTTTTTGTGCAATGTGCTGCTTGTGTGGTGCTTTTCGTTGTGCAAAAGGCAATAAAATCATGTGATTGTATGTTACTGTCATTCTGTGTTACGATTATGTCAGCGGAAGGGAGGGATCAAGATGAACAGAAAAAATACTCCGCTTTTTAAAAGTGCTGCGGAGCTTGAACGGCTTATCACAGGGTATTTCGATTCCTGCGGTATGGGCGGTGAGGGCGGTGGTTCTTTTGATAGTCCGCCTACTGTTTCGGGGCTTGCTATGGCTTTGGGATTCAGTTCGAGAGAGGAGCTTTTAGGGTACTGCGGCAAGGATTCCTGTCGGGCTCTTATTGACAAGGCTTTGCTGAAAATTGAGGATTTTGCCGAAAGCAGGCTTTTTGACAAGGGGCAATATTCCGGCGCTAAGTTTTTTCTTGAAGGGAATTTCAAGGGCTGGGATGGTGGACGTGACAATGAGGCGGACACTCTTGAAAGGCTGGATGCTGTGCTTAAGGCGGTTTCGGCGGTGATGAAAACGGGGAGGCGGTAAAAATTTTTACGGAGAAGCAGAAAGAGGTCTGGAACAGGACGGTCAACGAATTCCACAGGTGGAACATTTCCGTTGGCGCTACACGTTCGGGAAAGACTTATCTTGACTATTACCGTATTCCTTACCGCATAAGGCATGCTCCTGACGGGCTAATTGTACTTGCAGGGAACACTCAGGGCACTCTTGAACGTAACATTCTTGACCCGATGAGGAAGATTTGGGGCGGTGTACTTGTTGGGAACTTATCCGCTTCGGGGAAGGTAAATTTATTCGGGCGTAACTGTTATGCGATCGGTGCTGACAAGGCGGTACAGGTTTCAAAGCTGCAGGGTGCAGGCATTGCTTACTGTTACGGTGATGAGATAACCACCTGGGCGGAGCCGTTTTTTCAGATGCTGAAGTCAAGGCTTGACAAAAAGGGGGCTTGTTTTGACGGCACCTGCAATCCCGATGCGCCGAACCACTGGTTCCACAAATTTTTGCAGAGCGATGCGGACATTTATCAGGAGAGGTTCGTTATTGACGACAATCCTTTTCTTACGGCAGAGTTTGTGGCGGCGTTGAAAAAGGAATATGAGGGTACGGTATATTATGACCGCTTTATCAATGGTCTTTGGAGGGCGGCTGAAGGCATTATTTACAGGCGTTTTGCGGATTCTCCAGAGCGGTTCATTATTGAAAAGCCGCCTGAGGACATTGTATACTGTTCGGCAGGGTTGGATTTCGGGGGAAACGGGTCGGCTCACGCTCTTAACATCACGGGGATAACGAAAAATCTCGGCTGTGTGGTCACTCTTGACGAATGGTATTCAAAGAGCGAACTTACGCCGACGGAGCTGGAGGACTGTGTATGCGGAGCCCTTGAAAAGGCGCTTGAGAAGTACCCGTTGACCGACTTATACTGCGACAGCGCTGAACAGGTGCTTATCAGAGGCATTAAGAGAGAGGCGGAGCGGCGCAGGCTGCCGATAAACATACGCAACGCCCGTAAGGGAGCCATAAAGGACAGGGTGCGGTTTTACTGCGGACTTATGGGGGCGGACAGGTACAAGATAATGTCGGGGTGCAGGCACACTATATCGGCTTTCAGCGAGGCGTTATGGGCGGCGGAGGGCTGCGAGGTGCGGCTTGACAACGGTTCCACCAACATTGACAGTCTTGACGCACAGGAATACTCTACGGAGTACATTATGAAGGATTTTATTGACAGGAGAGGTTTAAGATGAACGTTTGTGAAAGGGCAGGAAAAATATTCGGGGTGGCTGCGCCCGACCTTAGCGGTTACTATGCCGCTTCGGGCAGGTGGCGCAGGATATACTGCGGTGAGCCTGACTGGATGACGGTGAAAAAGTCGGGGTTATACCGTGGGGGAAGCCGCAGGCTCAATATGCTTGGGGCGGCGAAGGTGTTATGCGACAGGTTTGCGGTATACGCTTTTGCGGAGGAGCCTGAGATCGTATTTGAGGACAAAAGGTGCGGCGATTTTGTAGGGCGTGTACTTGAAAGAAACGGCTTTTTCGGGAGAATGAACGAGGTGCTTTCCTATGCTTTTGCCATGGGAGGATGTGTATTCAGACCTTACATAAGCGGCGGAGAGATAGGGATAGACTGTGTTTTCGGTGACGGGTTCCTGCCACTTGAATGGGACGGGGGACAGGTGAAAAGCGGCTGTTTCCGCAGCGTTTCCGCAAAGGATGGTTACAGGTACGTTTTATACGAGCGCCGTGGTTTTGAGGGTGCTGTTCCTTTTACGGAAAACAGGTTATTCCGCAGCAAAGAGAATTCCGCAGGTGAAACGGAATGTTCCGTTGAGGAGCTTTATCCCGGACTTGCGGAAAAGACCTTATATCACGGCATTGAGGGTATCCCTTTGTTTGCCTGCTTCAAGACGGCAGGTGCTAACAATATTTTTCCCGAGGCGCCCCTTGGCATTTCTGCTTTTGCAAATGCGGAGGACACGCTTAAAGCGCTGGACGTTGCCTTTGACAGCTTTGCGAGGGAGTTTATTCTTGGCAAAAAGAGGATAATCGTGCCAAGCTCCTGTGTTCAGACGGTGGTGGACATTGCCACGGGGGAGCAGAGGCAGTATTTTGATGCTGACGATGAGGCGTATGTTGCGCTTAAATGCGATGAGGAACGGGACTTGAAGATAACGGACAACACGGTGGAGCTTCGTGTTGACGAGCATATAAAGGCGATAAACGCTTTGCTGAACATACTTTGTTTCCAGACGGGGTTATCCGCAGGAACCTTCTCCTTTGACGTTAACGAGGGAGTAAAGACGGCTACGGAGATAATTTCCCGTGACAGCAGGACGGCGGCTACGGTAAAGGCGCATCAGAACGATCTCGGCGGGGCTATGAAGGGACTTTTTAAGGCTGTTGCGGCGCTTGGGTACTGGCTCGGGGAGCTTGACAGTCCCGAATGCAAGGTGGACATAAGGTGGCACGATGGTATTATTACCGATGAAAACACGCTTATCGACAACAACATCAGGCTTGTAAACGGCGGACTTAAATCGAAGGTTTCCGCTATTATGGAGATACAGAAGTGCGGCTACGACGAGGCTCTTGCCGAATACAGGAGGATTATTGCCGAGGGAAAGGAGGTGAATGGCAATGGAGGAGATACAGATACCCAATGAGGAAGCTGCTGCGGCTGAAACCGAGGAAAAGGGTCTTGAAGAGGCTTTTGCTGCTTCGGAGTTGGCGAGAAATGAGGCTGAGGCAAGGGCGCAGGCTCTTGAAGCAAGGCTTTGCTGCTTGGAGCTGGGTGTTCCTGCGGAAAATGCGGCGGACGTTATTGCTCTGGCGGAGAGGCTTGGCGGCGAAAGGGGTGCTGCTATTGCAGAGGTGCTTGACAAGTACCCGTTTTTCCGCAGCAATGCCGAGGAAAAGGCGGCTCGTACCCTTAATGCAGGGGTTCACATCGGGCAGAGTGTTTCCGCTCCCTGTTCGGGAGTGGAGGAGGCGTTCAGGAGGGCTAATCCGGACGTAAGATTCTGACCCGAGGGGCAGTTTTGCCCCGATCATACGAAAAAACAACACAAAAACTTTATTTATTGAAAAGGAGAAAAAATTATGGCAAACACATTACAGGAACGTTATTCACAGATCGTTGACGCAAAGCTCAGAAGCACTCTTGTTACCCGTGAGCATTACATTTTCAACAGTGCGCACGAGGGCAGTCCTGCTGCAGGTGCGGTAAAGATACCCGTAAGAGACACGGAAGTGGAAGTTAAGGCTTACGACAAGGTGAACGGTGCGGAGCTTTCTTCCGGTGCTACCACTTACATCACTATGCTGATGTCCAACGATGAGGCGGTGAACGAGCTTATTGACGGTTATGACGCTGCGGCTCTTCCCGATGATGTTGTGGCGGAGAGACTTGCTTCGGCAGGCTACACGCTGGCACTTTCCATGGACAAGAAGTCTGTTGCGGCTCTTGAAAAGACGGAGGGTGTGACGGTTTCAGACGTTAAGACGGCTGCGGACTCTACCAATGCTTACAGCTGCGTTGCAAAGGCGAGAACTGCTCTTTCCAGAATGGGCGTACCTGCTTCGGGCAGATGGCTCATTGCTTCTCCCGAATTTATGGAAGTTATTATGCAGGACGAGAAGTTCATTCGTCAGGGCGACCTTTCTCAGGAGCTGGTTGAAGCAGGCGCTGTTGGCAAGATAGCAGGATTCAGCGTTTTTGAGTCAAGCAATCTTATGTTCAAGGACAAGAATTTCATCAGCGGCAAGACGGTCACTACCGAATTTATCTGCGGTCATCCCAACTGGTGCCACAGAGTTCAGGACTGGGCGGTGCCTGTCAGCGTTAATCCCATTGCGGACGGTGTTCACATCGGCGCTGCGGCGGTTCAGGGCAGAAAGGTTTACAATGTACTTATTTCAAAGCCTGAGACCGTTTATGTGAAGAGAACGGAAAGCTGATACTATTATAATAGTATAGCCGGGGACGGGTAAGTAAAATTATCCGTTCCCGAGGGGGAAAGAAGGTGTTTTTATGCGTTATGCGGACAGCGATTATTATTACAATGAATACGGCGGCTCGGAGTGCGGAGAGGACGTTGAGCGTCTTCTTGAGAGGGCAAGCGGCATTGTTGATATGCTGACGGGGTACAGATTATCCCGTGAGGGGCTTGAAGGGCTTGGCGAAATACAGCGTGAGGCGGTAAAAAGGGCGGTTTGCGCTCAGGCTGACCTTATGGAAAGGAGTGGCGGCGACACTTCGGAGCCTGCGGAAGTTACCATTGGGCGGTTCAGGTATGTGAACGCTTCGGGAAGTGAAAACAGGGAAAGCGGTGCTTATTCTGCAGAGGCTATGGGTATTCTCGGGGCGGCAGGACTTTTATACCGAGGTGTGGAGGTAGTTTTTTAAGGGGGAAGGAAAATGAGAGCTATTCCGAAATATCTGCTTATTCACAGGGCGGAGATTTACGACGTTATGGGGAACGGAGTTTTCGGGGAGAAGCTGTACTCGGAGGCGGTACAGCTTGAAAATGTACGGGTCGACTACACTTCGGGGATAAACCGTGATGGAATAAAGGGGTTCAACGACAAGGGAGCAGGTCAGGCGGTGCTTATTTACGACTGCAAAAACAGCTCGCCTGCAGGAGTGGAGTTTAACATCGGGCAGAAGGTGGTTTTCGGGAACAGGACATTTACGGTGAGCGGAGCGGCGGTATACTGGGGCAAAAGCGCTCCGCATCACGTTGAGGTAACGATGGACGAGGTGGGCTTATGACGGAAAAGATCATACGCAGAATTGCGGAGGCAACGGGGCTTGAAAGCTCCCTCCGCACAGAGGCAGGAGGCGGCGTTGCCTTATATCCTGCGGCTTCGGAGAAAAAGGCGGAATTTATGGACGGGGGAAGTCTTGAAGCCCTTACGGTAAAGGCAAGATTCAAGGGAGTTGACCCTTCGCTGCTGTTTAAAATAGCGGAGAGTGCCTGTGCGCTGGCGGAGAGTTATTCGGGGAGTGGATTTCGGCTTGAAGCGGAGAGCCGTCCTGTTATGGAGAGCAGCAACGAAAACGGTATGCACATTGTTTCCTGCCGATTCGTTGCGGAATATGTCACGGAGGGGAATGGCATAAGGGTTGTTTATGTCAATTCTGACGGGGCGGAGCTGGATATGTCCTGCGGAAGCATAAGGGCGGTGAATGCAGGAGGTATTCTGCCTTACAGAAGCGTTTACATTGACGAAAGCGGAATTTTTGACGGCGGCGCTATTGTTTCGGAGCGGTGCGGAACAAGGCGGATAAAGCTGAAGCTTGCGCTTTGCGGCGGTTTTTCCGAAGCGGAGGGGCGGCTTTCGGAGATATTCGGCAGAGGGGGCGAGGGTGCGCTTTACTTTTACCGCAGCGGTGTGGGGCGGCGCATCGGCTGCTTTGCGGAGGATATTTCCTCGGAAAACATCGGCGGAACGGACTTTGCAGAGGTTTCGCTCTTATGTCCGTATCCCTTCTTTGAAAGCATTGAAGAGAGAAGCTTTCAGATATGCGGAACGGAAAATCTGACGGAATTTGATGACTGGGAACTGACGGAGGAAAACGAAACGGAGCTTTCCGCCGTAAAAGCGGGCAACTCGGTATTTGCGGAAAATAACGGCGGCTATGAGACGGGATGCGTTATTGCGGTTGAGGTGCTGCGGACGGTATCGGGACTTCGTGTGGTGAACGCTGACACAAAGGAATTTATCGGCGTGAGAGGTGCGTTCTCACCGGGGGATATTGTTTACTTCCGAACGGGTGACGGGGAGAAAGGTATTTTTCTTTCCGCAAAATATGACCTATCGAAAAATGAGGACATTACAAGCCGCATTGTGTGGGGTTCTTCATTCTTTAAGATAGCGCCGGGGGGAAGCAGGATATATATAGTATCTGACGGCGGAACGGACGGGTTATCCGCTCAGGTGACGTTTACCGAAAGGTCGGAGGGCTTTTAAATGGAGATTTATATTTACGAGACGGGGGAGGACGGTTATCTTTGCCTTAAAGGGATAACGGACATGATACGCTCGGTCTCGGTATCAAAAAGGTTTTTTACGGGAGATGTGTTCAAGGCGGTTTTTCCCGGTACGGAGAAGAATCTGCGGCTTATTGCACAGGGGCGTATCATTGAGGTGCCGGGGGTATTTTCGGGGTACATTACAAAGCTCTCCGCAGGGCGTGACGGCAGCGGCTGCGGTATTATCACGGCGGAGGGCAGTTCCTTTGACGGTATGCTTTCAAGAAGGGTGCTTTCCGCAGGGGCGGCTTCGGACAGCTTTATGACGGTGCTTGACAAGAATGCCGGTGCTGCGGCGGAGAAAATGCGGCGGTTCCCCTGCACTTATTTTGACAAGGGGAGTGACTGCGGAGGTATGCTTGAGGACGGGATAATTTATGAAAACCTTGGAGCTTACGTTACTTCCGCAGGGCGGCACAAGCTGTTCGGGGTAGGCTCGGAGATAGTTCACGAAAGCGGCGGTGCAAAAATAAGGATATACGGCAGGTACGGCGTTGACCGTTCTATACTTCAAGAGGAAAATGAAGCTGTTGTTCTTTCAGACAGTTACGGGAACGTTACGGACATTAGCAGAAGCTACAACGAGAACGGTGCGGTGAACGGTGCGTTCATTTACTCCGAGGAAAAGGTCAACTCAAAGGGGGATTGCACCTGTGAGGAATGGAAAAAACACTTCGGAGAGGCTTGCGGTTTCGGGCGGTGCGAGGAGGTATACAGGATAGAGCCTGTTGTGGAGTATGTTTCTGTGGCTTACGGCGATAGTTACATCTGGTCGCCTTCCCTTGACGAAAATGCAACGGCGAAAAGGGCTGAAAACCTGTTTCTTTCAAGGTCTTCGGAGTTTGACGACAGGTTCAGAGCTGTGCTGAGGGTAAAGGACGGCTGTTCTTACGGTTTTGAGGTGGGTGACAGGATCACGCTTTACAGCAAGGGGCTTGGAATTACCGTTCACGAAAGGGTTTATGAGATAAGAGAGAGCTTTGAGAACGGTGCGCATTATGCGGCGGTCTATCTTGGCTCGGGAAATTAAAGGGAGGTTTTTATGGCTAACGAATACGGCTTTTTTGCGGCGAAAAATCATGACAGGCGATACTCGGCGGAGGATTTCTGCGCTTTGTTCAAGGATTTCTTCACGGACGGGGTATACGGAAAGGACACAAACGGATTTGCTGTTTCATCGGCAGGAGATATGGACATTTCCGTTGGCGGAGGTACGGCGTACATACAGGGACGGTGGCTTCGCAAGAGCAGTCCGCAGGTAATTGAAATAGGCAGCGGCAATACTGTTTACGGACGTTATGACGGGGTGGTCATACGCTGCGACTATGAAAAAAGAGAGGTATATGTTGCGGTGAACGAGGGTATTCCTTCGGGAACGCCTGAAAAGCCTGCGCCCCGGCGTGATGAGAGCGCTTATGAGATAGTGCTTGCGTATATTTATGTGGGGGCGAACTCGGTGGAGGTAACTCAGGCGAACATTGAGGACACAAGGGGAGATTCGGCGCTTTGCGGCTGGGTGACGGGCGCTGTTGACCGTATTGACACCACGGGGCTGTTTGCGCAGTATGAGGCGCAGTGGGAGCTTCTTAAGGCGGCTTGTTCGCAGGATTCGGCGGCGGTGATCGAGGCTTGGGCAAGGCTTAACGCTGTTAAAACGGTCAACGGAATTGAGCCTTCGGACGGCAACATTGCGCTTGTACTTGACGACATACCCGACACGGGCAATTATTACAAGTCGGGGTATTTTATACAGGCAGGCAAGGTCACATCCGCAAGCTCCCCAACGGCTTCTGTGACGTTCCCGAAAAGATTTGGCAGTACGCCTTTTATTCTTTTGGCATATCCTACTGCTGCTGCAATAAACTATGTGCCTGTTGTTACAAGTGCATCGGCTTCGGGGTTTAATATAAAAAAGAATAGTACAAATACTTATGATTCAGTTAACTGGATAGCTTTCGGAAAGCTGCCTACATAAGGAGGTTTTGAAATGGTAAAGCAGATAACAATTGACGCAGATAATGTTGTAACGGGAGCGTCTGTCGGCGGATTTATCCCGGGCGGCATTGATGTTGAAGAGATACCCGAGGAAGTGATGAACTGTCCCAAAAGGTGGACATATGTGGACGGGGCGTTTAAGCCGAATCAGGGGTATGTGCCGCCTGAGGAGGTTGAAGAGATAACTATAGACGATCTTGCGGCTGCGGTGGCGGAGCTTGCGGAGATAATGGGGGGAATGTAAAATGGTCAATCTTTATGCAAAGCTGATAAGGCAGGGAAAAATGACGGTCGAGGACGTTCCCGAAAGGTGGCGTGAGCAGGTCAGGACAAAGCTGGAGGTGGAAAATGGATAAAGTGAAGTACGCATTTTCCGTTGTTATATCCGCTGCGGCGTATCTTTTCGGGGAATGGGACGGACTTATGACGGCGCTTATCGCTGCAATTGCCGCAGACTACATAACGGGCATAACGGCTGCGGCGGTGAACAAGCGGCTTTCCTCGGAAACGGGGGCAAAGGGCATTGCAAAAAAGGTGCTTATGCTGCTTATCACGGCAATTGCGCATATTATAGATGTGAACGTGATAGGTGACGGGGACAAGCTGAGGACTATGACGGTGCTGTTTTACATTGCCAACGAGGCGATCTCCGTGCTGGAGAACGCAGGTGCGCTTGGTGTGCCTTTGCCGGGGAAGCTGACGGCGGTGCTTGAACAGCTTAAAAAGGAAAACGGGGGCGAGGATAATGACAAGGATAATTGACATTTCAAAGCACAACGGCGTTATTGACTTTGAAAGGGTGAAGTCGGACGGCATTTCGGGGGTGATCATCCGTGCAGGCTTCGGGCGGCTTTTTTCACAGAAGGACCCTATGTTTGAGAAATATTACGCAGGGGCAAGGGCTGCAGGGCTTAACATCGGCGCTTACTGGTACTCTTATGCGGTATCGGCGGAGGAGGCAAAGGCGGAAGCGGAGGTTTTTCTTGAAGCGGTGAAGGGAAAGAAATTTGAGCTGCCGTTATACCTTGACATTGAGGAGAGGAAGCAGGTAAGTCTTGGAAAGGAGATCTGCTCGGAAATGGCGGAGGAGTTTTGCGGTGTGCTTGAAAGGGCAGGGTATTTTGCAGGGATTTACAGCTTCGACAGCTTTTTCGGCAGCAATCTTTCCGCCGAGGTGCAGGCAAGGTTTTCCTGTTGGGCGGCAAGGGTCGAAAACGTTAAGCCTGTGTACTGCAAAAGCTATGCAATGCACCAGTACACCTGGAAGGGCGCTGTAAATGGCATTAACTGCGATGTGGACATTTCCTACTGCTACTGCGATTTTCCTGCGGTGATAAAAAAAGCAGGTCTGAACGGCTACGGAAAGGGCGCTGTTTATTCCGTTAAGGCGGAAATAGGGGGCTGTTCCGAGGCAAAGGCGGAAACTATCGCAAAGGCTTGCTCGCAGATGGGTATGAAATGCGCTGTTACAACAGAATAAGGGTAATTTTATCCGCTGTACGGAATTAATACTAATAACCAATTAAAAACTGTACAAAAAATCGAGCATAATCTTGCATATATGGATTATGCGAAGATTTTTTGTCTACAGTTTTATTGGTTATTTGTATTTGCAGTCTGTACGGCGGATTTTTTTGTGCAAATTAGTGCTTTAAACGGCTGAAATTTGTTGTTTATGTCAAAATATCGGTAAAAATGCTGTTTTTGTGAAAAAAGTATGGCTAAATTTATGATAATTATATATTGAATAAATGTTACGTTAATGTTATAATTTATGTAACTGGGAAAATGGCAGAAGAAGTTTTCCCGTTTTAATATAAAAATCAAAACTATGGCGAAAGGATGATAGTATGAAACTTAAAAAGATAGCAGCGGCGTTCTGTGCGGCGGCTATGGCTTTCACCCAAACGGCGTTTGTTCCGCTGAATGTGAGTGCGGAGGTAACGCCCTCCAATATCAATAATATATACTTTGATATTGGTATGAAAACAGCTGTTAGCAATGGAACATGGACTGCAAGCGAAAGCGCCAGATCTTCTGAACCTAATAATAGCGTATGGCTGGGTTCTTACAGCGACGACCAAACTGATATGCAGTTTTATTTTAAGGGACGTTATAACGGTGATGCGGTAACCGGCGAATCCTACAATTTTACTGCAACGAATCTTAAGATCGAGGCAAGCAAAGAGGAGCGTGAGGCAGGCAAATATTCTGTGGAGCTTAATGCCGACAGCAGGAATGATGCCAATGCTCCGACAACAGACAATATTGTTAATGTTGATATGAGTAAATTTGAAAATGCTGCCGAAAGTAATGGAAATGTTACCGGTACAATTTACTATACAAATTTTAACAGCGGTGTTAGTGAGATCAGAGTTAGTACATATAATTTTGAAGATAATCCGTCTATTAACTCCGGAAGCGGTTCCGTAGATTTTAGCGCACCAAAATCGTTTGTTCAGGAATTCGGTTTGAGAATAGACGCCCCCAATGTCTATATCTCTGACGTTAAAGTTGATTTTAATGCAACGACCTCAACCGAGACCCTTTTTGACGAAACTTCATTTACATGGACAGAGACATATCTGGGCGCAGGCGATTATAACGGCGTTATTCCGCTTACGTTTAATGAGCTGTCCTTTAGCAATTTGGGGGATTTCAAGGCTAACGGCTCTATCAAGGCTACTTGGGATTCCATAATCTGCACTACCAATACCTATTCCGAGGGCGACCTCTGGAGCGGTTCTATGAGCTTTGGCGGTTCTCCCGAAAGTGACGAGTATGTTAATGTAAAGGAGTCGGTATTGTCGGCTGCTGACCTTAAAAAGGGCGGCAGGATAACGATAAACGTTACAAAGGATACATCTGTTGACAACGGTTATTGCAGTCTGACATTTAAATATCCGGACGGATGTCTGAGCGGTGTGACGGGTTTTGAAGGAAATTCTTATTCCTTGGAACTGACCGAAGAGCTGTTATCCCGGCTTTCAGGCGGAAATCTGAGGATAAGGGGTCAGCATCTTACCATAACCTCCGTTACATATGAAGCACCTCCGGAATTAAGCACATTTACGGTAAATGACGGCGAGAACGATACCGAGTGCGAAAGCTGGAGCGAGGTGCTTGCCGCTGTTAACGACAAAAGCAAGGACTTCACTATAACTCTTAACAGCGATGTTGAGGCAGGAAAGATAACCTTCCCCTCTGCTTCAAAGGCTAAGAGCGTTACAATTACAAGCGGCGAGGATGAAAACGCTGTACACACGCTGAACATCACCAACAGCTCCCTTTCTATCCCTACGGACGTTACATTTATAAACGCTGCCGTTGAAAGGGAAGGCGGCTTTACGATAACCGCAGGAAAGAATGTCACCGTCGAGGGCTTTAAGTCGGAAACGCTGACTGAGCTTAAGGGCGGCTCGGGATATACTTTGACGATCAATATGACCTGTGAAGAAGGCAATTCTCGGGCAGGTGCTGTTATAAATTATGCCATTTCGGGATTCGGTGTAATTGAAGGAAATTGTGTTGCATTTAATAATACGGTAACTGCAGGAACGTACAGGATCATCGGCAGTGACAACTCAATGCTTGTAGGCACCGCTTCTGTGACCTTTAACAATATTGAATCGGATGATACAAATGGGCTTTTAATCGTCTACAATACGGAGAACTTTACACCTGTTACGGTTACGGGAAATATAACCGGCAAGGTTTGGCTGGCAATGATTGACGGCGGCGAGGAATTGGGCAGATTCACAAACGGACAGACGGTGCTTACAGCGCCTGATGCAGACCTTTCAAAGCTTGTTGTTCCTGATGTTTGTCTGCCGAGCGGCAATGTAGAGTATACTCTTGAACGCAAGGGCTCGGACGTTGTTATTTCGGGTGCGGTTTTTCAGCTTGTCAGAGCAGGCGGAAATGGAACAACAAAATATGCTTCATGGTACGACGCTGTTGCTGAAATAGAAAGCAGCGAAAAGGCAGCGCCGGGCGGTATGTATGCCATTATGTTATTAGGCGATGCGGATGTAGGCGGCGCTCTTACAATGCCTAAGACAAAGACATATCAGTCGTTGATTATCGGAAGTCAAAACACTAATGATATTAAAACGCTTACATTTACGGGAAATATCACACTTACGGGAAATACCGCTTTTTGGGGTCTCGGACTTGATTCCGTTAAGAACAAGGAGTCTGTTCCTTTCAGCATTACCGCAGGCAAGAACGGCTTAATGTTAAACCAAGCAGAGGGAAGGATAAAGAATGTCACCTCTTCCGGTTTAGTACAGCTTTATGATACAAACATTGAAGGAAATGTTACCGGAGGAACGGTCATTGTCGGAGATGGAAGTATTATATCTGCAAACAGCACTAACTCGGCAAATGCTTTTAATGAGATAAATGCGGCTGAGGGTGCAGTTCCTTCCATAAACGCCTTTGAACCCTCTGAGGTGGACGGAACAGATGTTACTGTGGGCGGAAATCTTACGGCAAGGGAGGTTCTGGGCATTGCCGATCAAAGCCTTACCGTAAAGGGCGTTATCAATGCAAAAGGCATCGTTGCAGGAAGAGATGCAGGACTTGTTGTTTACAAGGGCAGGAGAGTGCCGCTTGATATAGGCAAGGACGGTTTTTACGAGAATTCTCAGCAGCTGAGCCTTACAATCCTTGACCCCGAAACAGACAAGACCGTTCAGATAACCGAAGATACAGTCATCGGCTCAATTGACGGAAAATATGCAGATCAGCTTGTTCCCGACAACAGGAATCTTGACGACACGGAGGCTGACAGCTATTACATCATCAAGAGCGGCAAAAAGCTCATTGCAAAGCCTAAGAATGCAGAGGGTCTTGTTGAGGTAAGCGTTAACGGCAAGACTGCTTACTACAAGAGCCTTGAAGACGCTGTAAAGGACATCAATTCCACGGGCAAAAAGACAGATTCTTATGTCATTAAGCTGAACGGGGATATTTCCGCTTCAAAGCTGCCGCTGCCCTATGCGAACAGGTATAAAAAGTTGACCTTCACATCAGACCGCCGCATTGCGGTCACGGTCAGGAACGATATTACTCTGACGGGCGATCTTTTACTTGACAAAGGCGTTAACGTTAAAAAGGTGAACAGCAGCGGAGAGCAGGTCCCCATAAGCGTTAATGTGGGAAAATACAATTTGGAAGTATATCAGCTCGGCTGCGGTATGGGTGAAAAAAACTATATCGCAAATATCAGCGGAAGCGGAACGTTCAAGCTGGGCGACTTTGTGCCGGATACGTTTATAAGCGGCAATGTTGATGTGGGAACATTTATTTTGCCCGAAGTAAACCATGTATTTCTGGGTGACAACGCTTCCTTCGACTGCGATATAGAGGCAGGGAACCGCAAAAATCTTGCATATCCTTCCGCAATAGCAGACAGAGTGAAGCTGGGGGATATTAACGGAGAGCTCGCCATTCTTTTCAGCGACAGGGTATACGCAGAGGGCGACAAAATCGCTGTTCTGACGGGGGATCTTATCGATGGTCAGGTAATGCTTCTCGGTACTGATTTAGTTCCTGCTCGCTCGGGAAATGATCTTGTTGCGGTAAAGAGAAAGGACGTTGTAATAGTTGAAACGATAGATGAAAGTAGTAATTGGGTCGACAGACTTTACGACAGCCTTGAAAGCGCAATGCAGGATATTACAAGGCTGAACTGCAGTAATGAAGATTATCTTGTTGTTCTTCCCAATCGTGCGGAATACAACGTTGCAAAGCTCCCTCTTCCTGCGGCAGGAACGTATAATTCGATAAAGCTGCTCAGCCCCGAGGATTGCTCTGCGACTATTAATGTTTCAAGCGACATTACTCTTACGGGAGATCTTATTATAGAAGGCTTGGTAACTGTCAATAAGGTAAGCAAGGGCAAGGTCGTTCCCATAAGCATAAATGCCGGAAGCTATGATTTTGAGGGTCTTGGACACCTCTCTCCGGAGGACTATGTAAGCCAAATCGCAAATATAAGCAGTACGGGCATTGTAGCTTTTACTGATGACACAAATGTGAGCGGAAAGATAAAGGTCGGACAATTATTATTGGCAGATGATATGACCCTTGGAGAAAAGGCTTCATTTGAGGGAAGTATCACGGCAGAGAATGATAGCGCCACTTTGAAATATCCTCTTTCCATTGCAAAGAAGGTAAAGCTGAACGAGATACAAGGAACTCATACTCTTACAGTAGACATTGAGGGCGTTAAGGCAGGAGATAAGATAGCCTGCATAACGGGCGATTTTGTCAAGGATTCCGTAAAGATAAAGAACAGCGATCTGGTGGTCGTTCGCTCGGGAAATTATCTTGTTGCGGCAAAGGCTGAGGATGTTGTTGAGGTCAAGGAAACAGGCAGCGAGGCATACAGATGCTACGACAGCATTGAAAACGCAATAAAAGACATCACAAGGCTTAACGCCCCCGACAGCGAGTATGAATTATATCTTCCCGGCGGTGAATACAACCTTACAAAACTTGCGCTCCCTGCAAAGGGCAAGTACAAGAGCATTACGCTGTACTGCACAAGCGGCAATGCTGTTATAAACGTAAAGAACGACATCACGCTTACGGGTGACCTTTTTGTAGGTAATGGTGTTACACTCCGCAAGGTAAAGAACTTCGGCGATGAAGCGGAGCTTGACCTCAGGTTCACTTCGCCCAGGAAGAAGGACGGTTCGCCCGTTTATACCGTTAAAATATACAACGGCGGCATGATCAAGAAGGGCACGTTAAACGGCGGAGAGATAGAAAACGTTATTACAGACTGATATTAACAGAATAACAACTGCGGCGGATACCGAAAAAACGGTGTCCGCCGTTTGTTTTATTATTTGTTACTATTTGGAAGAAAACTTTGTGAAAAAGTGTGCAAAATGGCGCCAATTTAAAAGGAAAAATGTCGAAGTTTAATAAAAGACACGGTAATTTACGGTAATGTTAACAAAAAATGCAAAAAAGTGCGGAAAGATTTATAGCAAATGTGTATTGAATGTTAAGGACAACAATGTTATAATGTAAAATAAGGCGGAGTGTACCTAATAAGGCTTGAAACAGGGTGTAGGAAGGGTTCATAGCAATGCTGCCTGTGTTCAGCTGCGGAAGGGAGCGCTCCAACGTTTCAGCTGCAAAGAGCTTTTGCAGAAAAATTTATTATCACGAAAGGATGATAGTATGAAGTTCAAACGAATAGTTGCCGCAATATGTGCGGCTTCTATGGCATTTTCTCCTGCGGGAGTGAATGTGCTGTCATTTGCGTCGTTTGCGGAAACGTCAACCGTGGAAACGGCAACGGACGGAACGGAAAATGACGGAGATGACGAAAACGGCGGTCAGAGTGACGGCTCGGACGGCTCGGAAAATGACGAAAACGGCGATCAGAATGACGAAACAGCTTCCGATACATCCGATAACGATGTAACGGAAGAAACGACCGACGAATACGTTGCCGCAGCCCCCGTTAACGCTTCGGATTTAGTCTACGAACTTAACGACGGCAGCAGTTCCGATGACTACTCTACATGGTCAGACGTTCTTGCCGCAATGAACGACAGCACAAAGGATTACACAATTACACTTACAGACGATGCGACCGAGGGCGAGATAACCTTCCCCGACGCAACGCAGGCTAAGAGCGTAACGGTAGAAGGCGGCGGTAATACCCTTACAATTGCCAACACCGCTCTTACTCTCCCCACAGATGTTACATTTAATAACATCACTCTTGAAACCACAAGCGCAAGCGGTCTGACAATTACCGCAAACAAGGAGCTTAGTGTTCTGCAGCTGACCTCAGATACTCTTAAGAAAGTCAGCGGCGGTTCAGGCTCCGTTCTTAGATTTGTTGATAAAGAGAATAGCATAAATCAGGAATATGTTAATTATGAAATTTCCGGCATAGGTACTGTTGAAATTAACTACGAAGTTAAATTTACAAACACCGTAAATGCAGGAAAGCTTGTGTATGGAAATGATGCAACCATTTGTGTAGGCAGCAATGCTGTAACGTTTACAAGCATTGAAGCAGAAAACGGCGGCAATATCATTTACACAACAGAAGACTTTACCCCCGTTACTGTCAGCGGTGATGTAACTGCAAATGATTATATTTGGTTAATTAGGATAGATGGTTGCGGTGAGGTTAAATTTGCCAACTGCGCTACTGTACTTATAGCCGAAAAGGCGGATATTTCCAAGTTTGCAGTCTATGGAGCAAGCCGCCCCACAGAGGACAGCGAGCTTGTAAGAGCAGGCTCCGAGATCAAGGTCATGAGTGTAGTATATGAGCTTTCAGACGGCACAGGCGACCCCGTGAAGTATTCATCATGGGCAGATGTACTTGCGGCAATGAATGACAGCACAAAGGATTACACAATTACGTTTCTTGCCGATGCGACCGAGGGCAATATTACATTTCCTGCGGCTACACAGGCTAAGAGCGTAACGGTAGAAGGCAAATGGAATACTCTTACAATTGACAATGCCTCTCTTACTCTCCCCACAGATGTTACATTTAAAAACCTCGTGCTTCAAACCACAAATGAAACCGGTCTTACAATTACCGCAAATAAGAATATTTGTGCTAATTTTTATAATTCATCAGATTTAAATCTGAAAGCAGTTAAAGGCAGTTCAAATTCGGTTTTTGAAGTTGATGGTAGAGGTATTAATTACAACGTTTCCGGATTTGGAACTATTGCTGTGACAAGCGGTGCTTATTTCAACGAGGGCGGTGAAACTACAACAACAGTATCGGCAACAAACCTTGTACTTGGCAACGAGGAATATGCTGCGGAAATAGTTGTTGGCAACTGTAATGCAACATTCACCAATATCATAGTTAAAAGCCCCAATAAAAACGGCGAAATCGATTATGAAGATGCAGCTAATATCCACCCCGTTACCATTAACGGAACGGTAACAGCAGAAAAACCTATTATTATTTATGCAGACAATGGCACATTCAAAAACGGCGACACCGTGCTTATTTCAAAGACAGCAGACCTTTCCAAGTTTGAGCTTGACAAAGACAGCCTCCCCGATAACGGAGTCGAGTACACTCTTGCAAGAGAAGGCTCCGAGGTCAAAATAAAGGGCGCAGTATATGAGCTTTCAGACGGCGGAGACAGCACCGTGAAGTATGCTTCATGGGCAGAAGCCGTTGCGGCAATGAACGACAGCACAAAGAATTACACAATTACGCTTCTTGGCAATGTTGCCGAGGGCAATATCACATTCCCTAAGGCAACACAGGCTAAGAGTGTAACGGTAGACGGCGGCTATAAAACCCTTACAATTGACAACAGCACTCTTACTTTCCCCACAGATGTTACATTTAGTAATAATTTGCGCCTTGAAACCACAAGCGCAAGCGGTCTGACAATTACTGCAAACAAGAATTTTGTTGCAGGTTTTGTGTCTGCTACCCTGAAAACAGTTAAGGGCAGTTCAAATTCGATTCTGACACTTTCAAGCAGAAATGTTAACTACAACATTTCCGGCTTTGAAACTATTGTTGCGATAAGCTATGTTAATTTCGGTATAAATGGTGAAACAGCAATAACAGTATCGGCAGAAAACCTTGAAATTGACAACGAAAGAAGTCAGAGCATTATTAAAGTTGACAACTGTAATGCAACATTCACCAATATCATAGCTAAAAGCTCCAAATACCCCAGCGCAATCGGTTGTAAAGCAAATATCAACCCCGTTACCATTAACGGAACGGTAACAGCAGAAAAACCTATCCAAATTGTTTCGTACGACGGCACATTTAAAAGCGGCGACACCGTGCTTATTTCAAAGACAGCAGACCTTTCCAAGTTTGTGCTTTACGAATCCAGCCTCCCCGAGGACGGAGTTGAGTACACTCTCGCAAGAGAAGGCTCCGAGGTAAAGGTAAAGGGCGCAGTATTTGAGCTTTCCGACGGCGGAGACAGCACCGTGAAGTATTCATCATGGGCAGAAGCCGTTGCGGCAATGAACGACAAGACAAAGGACTACAGAATTACGCTTCTCGGTGATGTTACCGAGGGCAATATCACATTCCCTAAGGCAACACAGGCTAAGAGTGTAACGGTAAACGGCGGCGGTCACAAATTTACAATTGCCAACACCGCTCTTACTCTCCCCACAGATGTTACATTTAGGTTCATCACTCTTGAATCCTCCGACAAAACAAAGGGACTTACAATTACGGCAAACAAG
>JBJEQN010000010.1:0-23336 GCA_051881775.1 Oscillospiraceae bacterium
GCACGGTGGTGTGAGAGGTCGGCTGCTCAATTAATGGGCAGCCTCCTACTCGATTGCATAATCGTGCGCCGAAAACCTGCATATAAATATAATTTGTTTAAAAGAGTTATTGAAATATCTATAAATTGAGTGTAAAATTAATAGTGTTTATGAAAAATTCAGGCGCAAATCAATGCGGATAACCAACTTCCGCAGAAAATCTGAAAGGAAAGATGAAAAATGAAAAAGAACAAAATTTTAAGCGCTGTTCTCGGCGTTCTTATGCTGGGTACGGTATGCACAGCTTTTGCAGGCTGCGGCGCAGAAAAGAAAACAACTCTCGTTATGGCTACAAACGCCGAGTTCCCTCCCTATGAATATTACGAGGGCGATAAGGTAGTAGGCATCGACGCAGAGATCGCTAAGGCAATTGCTGACGACCTTGGTTACGAACTTGTTATCGAGGATATGGCTTTTGATTCCATTATTGCGGCTGTTCAGTCCGGCAAGGCTGATATGGGCGCAGCAGGTATGACCGTAAGCGAGGACAGACTTAAGAGCATCGACTTTACCGAATCTTACGCTCAGGCTTCTCAGGTCATCATCGTTAAGGAAGATTCCGCTATCGCTTCTCCCGACGACCTTACAGGCAAGCGTGTAGGCGTTCAGCTTGGCACTACAGGCGACATTTACTCCGAGGATATCGAAGACGCTTCCATCGAACGTTACAACAAGGGCTTTGAGGCTGTTCAGGCTCTTAATCAGGACAAGGTAGACGCTGTTATCATCGACAGAGAGCCTGCCAAGGTTTTCGTTGCGCAGAATCAGGGACTTAAAATACTTGACGAATCCTTTACAGACGAAGAATACGCTATCTGCGTTGCAAAGGACAACAAAGAGCTTCTTGACAAGATCAACGCCTCCATTCAGAAGCTGAAGGATTCCGGCAAACTTCAGGAGATCATTGACAAGTATATTACCGCCGAATAATTAACCGAAAGGAAACGGTGCAATGGCAGATTTTTTTCAGAATCTTAAGGATAGATTCATCCTTAATTTTGTTGAGGCGGACAGGTGGAAATACATTACCGACGGTCTTGCCGTAACGCTTAAGGTCACGGTGGCGGCGGTGCTTGTGGGCATCCTGCTTGGCTTTATAGTTGCGATAATACGCTCAACTCACGATATGACGGGAAAGCTGAAGCCGCTTAATTTCATATGCCGCATTTATCTTACCGTTATAAGAGGAACGCCTGTCGTTGTACAGCTCCTTATAATTTACTTTGTAATATTCGGCTCGTCTGCGGTTTCAAAGACCTTGGTCGCAATAATAGCCTTCGGAATAAACTCGGGAGCCTACGTTGCGGAAATAGTCCGTGCAGGAATAATGTCCATAGACAAGGGACAGTTTGAGGCAGGAAGAAGCCTTGGCTTCAACTATGCGCAGACTATGGTCTACGTTATAGTTCCTCAGGCGTTCAAAAACGTGCTTCCTGCGCTTTGCAACGAGTTTATCGTGCTTTTGAAGGAAACCTCTGTTTCCGGCTATATTGCAATGCAGGATCTTACAAAGGGCGCAGACATTATCAGAAGCCGTACTTACGACGCATTTATGCCCCTTATTGCGGTGGCGCTGATCTATCTTGCAATAGTATGCCTGCTTGAATATGTTTTCGGCAAGCTTGAAAGGAGACTGAGAAACAGTGATCACTGAGGAAAAAGAGGTACTCATAAAGGTAGAAAACCTTGAAAAGCAGTTTTCGCAGATGGAAAAGAAGGCGCTTAACGGAGTTTCCGCCGAGATCAGACAGGGCGATGTGGTTTTCGTTGTAGGTCCCTCAGGCTCGGGAAAAAGCACCTTTCTCCGCTGTCTTAATCTCCTTGAAGTTCCCACTGGAGGAAAAATTTTCTTTGAGGGAACGGATATAACCGATAAGAGCAACAACATTAACACATACAGACAGAAAATGGGAATGGTTTTCCAGCAGTTCAACCTGTTCCCACATATGAATATAATGAAGAACCTTACCATTGCGCCTATGAAGCTGCAGAAGAAGTCCAAGGAAGAAGCGGAAGAGGTTGCAATGGAGCTTCTGCGCAGAGTTGGACTTGCCGACAGAGCAAATGCGTACCCCAACCAGCTTTCGGGTGGTCAGAAGCAGCGTATAGCAATAGTAAGAGCGCTTTGCATGAAGCCTGACGTAATGCTTTTTGACGAACCGACCTCCGCCCTTGACCCTGAAATGGTAGGTGAGGTACTGAACGTTATGAGAGAGCTTGCGCAGGAGAATATGACTATGGTGGTCGTAACACATGAAATGGCATTTGCCAAGGAAGTTGCAAGCAGGGTGCTGTTTATGGAAAGCGGCTCCATACTTGAAGAAGGCTCACCGGAAGAATTTTTCGGCAATCCTAAGAGCGAAAGATTAAAGAGCTTTCTCAGTAAGGTACTTTAACGATTCAAAAATTAAAGCGATAATGGGATCATAACAACATTCCATTATCGCTTTGCTGTTTTATCTGTGCCTTTGAACAGCAGTTCCTTTATGCCTATGATAAGTATAAATCCCCCAAATATCTTTTTCAGCATATCCGAACCTATAAATGCTGCCGCCCACGCTCCTGCAGCCGCTGCTGCCGTTCCCGCAACAAGTGACGGCAGTATCTTCTTCCAGTTGATAAGCCTATTTTTGGTATGGATAATGACCGAAAGAAGCGCCACGGGAATGAAGTACACAAGGTTTATCCCTTGGGCTTCAAGTTGGGTAAAGCCTGCAAAAAAGGTAAGGTAGATAATGAGTATCATTCCTCCGCCTACGCCCATTGCGGCGAATATACCCGTGAGAAATGCTGCGGCGTAAAGCTGTATCAACCTATTATCATCCTTCCTCCGGCTATTATAAGGAACACCCCGAATATCCGTTTGAGCCATTTTACGGATATTTTTTTCAGCAGCAGACTGCCGACCACCGCTCCTGCAAGTCCGAAGGGGATAAGAGGAAGGGCATCGCTTATGCCAAATGTTCCCTTTGCCGCATAAAACACCGCCGACACCACCGACAGCGGCAATGTCAGCGCCAGAGAAGCTGCGTGGGATCCCTTGGCTTCCATTCCCGATTTTTGCAGCATAGGAACGGCGATTATCCCTCCGCCTGAGCCGAACAGACCGTTGGCAAGCCCTGTTGCCGCACCAAGAGTTGAAAAATACAGTTTTCCCTTCTCTTTCGTTTTCATTGCCGTTCCTTTCCGTATCTGCCGTTTGAGAATTTGATGTATAAAGTATATCCATATCTTACAGTTTTATTCGGAAATAACGCTAAATCGATGTAAAGTAATTGTTCTTTACATACATTCTGGCTTGCTATACAGCTTTTTTCGTAAATTTTCGCTAACCCCTTGCAAAATCTTATAAAATAGTATAAAATATAACTATATATAGATAAATAATACAAATAACCAATAAAACTGTAGACAAAAAATCTTCGCATAATCCATATATGCAAGATTATGCTCGA
This sequence comes from Oscillospiraceae bacterium, assembly GCA_051881775.1. GTDB lineage: Bacteria > Bacillota > Clostridia > Oscillospirales > Ruminococcaceae > UMGS363. Next base: position 3,495 of record JBJEQN010000010.1, read on the forward strand.
TTTTTTGTACAGTTTTTAATTGGTTATTAGTATAAACGCATTTTGCACGATACAAAAGAGGAGAGCATTGATTTGAAAGGAAAATTTCTGCGAATAACTGCGGCGGCGGTGGCTATGGCGCTGAGTATGACCTTTTCGGGGGGCGCTTTGTCCGCATTTGCCGAGGAAGAAGAAAACGTTGTGGTTATCGCTCCCCAGGAGGATATTAATCGGGACGAGGAACTGCCTGCGTTTACCGAGCCGGAATATACAGCTATGTTCAGCTTCCCCTCTGAGCTGAGAGGAGTTTACATAACACCGGGTACGGATTTTGCCGCTCCCCATGAGGACGGCTCCGAAAAAACGGAAGAAGAACTGCTTGAAGAAGCAGGAAGCCTGCTTGATTCTGCGGAGGAGAACAGGCTCAACGCCGTTGTTATAAATACAGAGTGTAATGGCGAATTACTTTACAGTGATGACGTTAACCAAACTGTGTCCTGCGACGAGGTGGAGTACCTTGTGAACGCTGCGCAGGAGCGTGGCTTTTACGTCTATCTCACCTTCAGCATTGACGCTGTGCTGAAAAGCCTTGAGGACGTTTCTTTGCAGGAAAGAATAGATTATCTGGCACTAAGGGTACATACCTTTACAGTTAAATATCCCGTTGACGGCATTATTCTGGACGGCTACTATTCTTCAAAGTCCAACGTTTCACTGGGAGATTATATTGAAAACGGTTCGGGTATCGGCTTTACCAACTGGCTTCGGGACAACGGCGCTTACGTTTTCTCCCTTGCGGCAAAGGCTGTGAGAAAGACAAACAACACCGTTCCCGTAGGTATTTCCATAAATGACGTATGGGCAAACTACGAGACCGATGAAAAAGGTTCGGAAACAAGTGTGGACTTTGAAGCCCTTACTGACGGCTACTCGGACACCCTCGGATATATCGAAAAGGGCTTTGCGGACTTTATTATGCTAAAAGCGGAGGGTTCACGCTCCGACAGCAACGAGCCTTTCGGAGAAATAACCAAATGGTGGAACGACGTTGCCGACAAAAACGGCATACCTTTGTTTGTTCACCATATGAACGAGCGTATCTGCACCGAATCCGAGGGCTGGGGTTCTCCCGACGAACTTGTTAAGCAGGTCATTGAGGCTTCGGAGCTTTCGGCTTACGGCGGCAGCGCTTTCAACTCCCTTTCGGCGCTTAAAACAAATATGATGGATTCCACCACCGCTCTTATAAAGCACTACGATGATACAATTGACCTTGAAGGTCTTAACAGCGAGCTGGAAATGACCCTCCCTACCAAGACTACTTTCAAGACGGAAGAACCTACCGTCATTTTCGCAGGCTCCTTCGACCCCAATTTCCCCGTTTACTATCAGGGCAAGGAGATCGAACTTAACGAAGCAGGACGCTTCTACTTCACCGAAGACCTTAAAGTGGGAGTAAATACCTTTAAATTCCAGAATAAAGCAAAGATAATTACATATAAAATAACAAGGACGGTAAATGTGCTGAAAAGCGTTTCGCCCTCTGAGGGAACTATGCGCATAGACGGCGAATCCACCGTTTCTCTCAGCGCAATTGCGTACAAAGGCTCAATTGTAACGGCTAAGGTCAACGGAAAAAGCGTTACCCTTAAGGAAGTTGACGGACAGCTTGACGAGCTTGACCCGAACTCCAGCTACACCAAGTATGTTGGCAGATACACCGCTCCCGAGGGCGTAAAGGGTCAGGAAACAGACCTTGGCACCGTTGAATTTTACGGCACCTACCCCACCGACACAGGCGATATAAACGAAACAAGGACGGGCGCACACATTATTGTCAACGCCGTTGCGGAAGTGCCTAACGACTTCAGCGGCAGTCTGCTTATGGTAAACAATGACAATACTATGGTCTATGACGCAAAGACTACCGACACCGCACCCACTCCCGATATGGCAAGGCTCCCTGCAGGTACCCTTGATTATATCGTCAACACCGTTAATTACGGCAGCACCGACTACTATCTTACCAATTCGGGCAAACGTATCAAGACCTCGGCTGTATCCGTTCTTGAAAACAGACCGCTCGGCAGCAACCCCATTTCTGTAACTTCCGTTTACAAGGATGGCACCGACACGGTGATAAAGCTGAAAACCGCCGAAAAAATACCCTTCTCAATAAGCTACAACGGTCAATCCTACGGCGACGGCGACAACGGCGGATACTACATTTCCTCCTTTGACGCTTCGGGCATAACTATTACCTTTGACTATATCACGGCAGTTTCCGCAGGCGACCTGACTTTCCCCGACAGCGCAGTTTTCACCACTGGAACATGGAGCGTTTCACAATCGGGAGAAAACAACAGGGCGTCCCTCTCCCTTACCTTCCGTCAGGCAGGGATTTTCTCGGGCGTAACGGCTTCTTATGACGGAGAGGACAACCTTACCTTCCGCTTTAACGGCTGCCGCAGCGGAATAAGCGGTGCTACCATAGTTATTGACCCGGGTCACGGATATACGGGCAAAAGTGCTTTCGACCCCGGCGCAGTAGGTCATATCAAGGAGCAGGAGGCCAACCTTGCCATTGCAAAATACCTCGCCGAAATACTTGAATCGGAGGGTGCAAACGTTATCCGCTTCAAAACGGAAAGCGAGACCTACGAAACGGAAAACCGCTCCGCTTATGCAAGGCAGTATAACCCCGATATGTTCATCTCCGTCCACTGCAACGCCGCAGGAAGCGAGTCGGCAACAGGCTCGGAGGCGTACTATTTCACGCCCTTCTCACAGCCGCTTGCCAAATACGTTTCCGCAGAGCTTGGAAAATATCTGCTGAACAACGTCCATTCCGACGGCAACGGCGACAGGGGTGCAAAATACAACTACTTCTGGGTAACGCTGCAGCAGGATTTCCCCTCAATACTTGTGGAAACGGCGTATGTTACCAACTACTCCGAAGCTATGGCGCTTGCCGATTCTTCACATCAGAGAAACTTTGCGCAGGCTATCGCAAACGGCGTTAAAAAGTATTTCGCACAGTGCGGATATTCCTGCTTCGGCGACGGCTACGGCACGGAAAACGGTCAGCCTTTAAGCGGCGGAACGGGCGAAGTTCCCGTTGACGAGGAATTCCCGGACGCTTCTCTTCCCGAAAATTACAACCCCGACGACCCCTATTTTCAGTATTATTACGGCTAATTGACCTCATTGTGCAGATTAACTATAAAAATCATAAAAGGTTCACTCCGATTTGACATACGATTAATTGACTGTGAAGGGCGGTTATGGTACAATTAGATTGACATAAAATTAACAATGTTGACTTTCGTACTTTAATTTTTTGTTGATTAAAAAGGAGATCGCTATGCAGTTATTAAATCTTCCGGAGAAAATCTATTATATGCCCGGAGCAGTCCAGTATCTTGCCAAAATGCCGGATATTCACAGGGTAGTTGTGGTCACAGACCGTGACAGCACTAAAGACGGCTTCATGGACAGACTTAACTATTACCTTGAAAAGAACGAATGCACTCCCGTTGTTGACGTTTTTTATGATGTTAATCCCTGCGCAGATACCGTTTCCGTGTATAGAGGGTTGGATGTTATGCGCTCCTTCCGCCCCGATACGGTCATTGCTCTCGGCGGAGGAAACGTTATGGACATCGCAAAGGCAATGGCTGCGCTTTACTCCAACCCCGAAAAGACCCTTGCGGAAATTTCAGATAAATACAACTGCGGAAAGTATGAAAAGAAGCTGAAAATAGTTTGCATCCCCACCACCTCGGGTTCAGGCGCAGAGATCACTTCTTCCGCCGTTATCTGCGATAAGGAGGCAAACGTCAAGTACCACCTTGTGGACTGCGGCATAAAGCCTGATGTTGCAATTACCGACTGCGGCTTTGCTTATTCCGCTTCTGACGATTCCGCCGCCGTTCACGGTCTTGAAGTGCTTGCACACGCCATTGAATCCTACGCTTCACTTCTCAATTCCGATTATACTGACGCATTCGCTCTCCACGCTATAAAAATGACCTTCAATTATCTTCCCCTTGCCTGCAAGAACGGTTCCGAAGATAATCAGGCAAGGGAAAAAATGCACAACGCCGCCGCAATTGCAGGTATGGCTTATGAAAGCACCCTCTGCGGCGTAAACAGCGCACTTTCCCACAGCGTAAGCGCAGAAACGGGCATTTCAAAGGGACTTGCAGACGCAGTTCTTCTCCCTTATACCATTGAATATAACAGCAAGGCAGAAGGCTCCGACATGGCTTGGCCCAAGTACGGCAAGCAGTCGGCTCCCGAAAGATACCGCAAGATAGCAGCATATTTAGGACTTCCTGCCGCAACTGCCGAAGAAGGCGTAAACAGCCTTATTGCCGCAATAAACGAGCTTATGGAAAAGATAGGCGCTCCCAAGACCTTCAAGGAGGCAGGCGCAGAAGAAACAACATACCTTAACCTTATCCCCGTTATGTCCGCAAGAGCCGCAGACGACCGTGACATTGCCGCAAATCCCCGTCTTGTAAAGGAAGAGGAGCTGAAAGAGCTGCTCAGAACGGCTTATTACGGAAAATAATTTGCTGAATAGTAAGAAAACAGGCGTTATCCGGTCTTTTTTGTGCGGATAACGCCTTTATTTTTTAATTTGGAATGTGGAGAGTGGAATGTGGAATTATGGTGTCTGCTACGCTGATTATTTTTTATCCTACAAATGGGAATTTAACGCAGTTTCTTTGAAAGATAAAGAACAAGATCATCATCGTTAGTATAAATTGTATCATAGGGTGTGCATATTTTATCCTTATACCATACTCCCGAACCATCGGGAATATAGCCTCTTTTAACATACATTCTTTGTGCACTTCCATACCCATTATGCAAGCCAACTCCCAAATACACTATATCGGCATATTCAGAAGCAATCTTTTCTGCCGTATCCATTAAAAAACTGCCAATGCCATTTTTTCGATACTTTTCTAAAACTGCAAAATCAATAATTTCAGGATACCCTTGATTGGCAAATGCTCCCCATTCCGAATAAGGATATACGTTTACATATCCTGCTGGAATACCATAGTAATCAGCAACTAAAGAGATGCATTTTCCATTTTTTACGTCACTAAGCCGCATTTCAAATTTATCTATGGTTGAATCCCAACCTTGTTTTCTTTCCTCATTCGTGAAATGCTGACCGTCTGAAAATATCATATCTCTTATAATAATCTCTTCACTATTAAAGTAAACCATACATTCACCTTTTGTAAAAAAAATTGATTTTGTGAAGCGCCCATAATTCCGAATTCCGCATTCCGAATTTAAATAATTCCACTTTCAACTTTCCACATTGAAAATTTGTTGTCAGTCATCTCTGTGAGTCATATTTATCTTAAAATTCTTTCTTGTCTTGCGGTATCTGAAATGGTCTTTGATCTTGTTAATAAAACCGCCGCCGAAGAACAAGGAAATGTTAAGGAACGCTACAAGAATAGCCACCACAGAGCTCCATTGACCGGAAATACAGCAAAGTATAAAGTCCCAAAGCAGGAACGCAACGTCAACGTAGGCAAGATACTTTGCCTTTATGGGGATAAAGAAGAACAGCAGGAACTCCATATTCGGGAAAACCGCCGCAAGTGCAAGGAACAGGGAAAGGTTAAGGTAATAGCTTGTGGCATAGCCTGTTATAAAGCCGCCGATAAGGGTGCCGATAATGCCTGTCAGATAAAAGACGTTGAAACGGAAGCTGCCCCACGCCTGCTCCAGATGAGTGCCTATCATCCAGTAAAAATAACAGCTTATGAGCATAAATATGGGGTTAAAGTTGTAGGGGTAAAAAATAAACGAGATTATCCTCCACACCTGTCCGTGCAGCACGGCGTCACGGTCAAAATCAAGATAGTAGGTTATAGGCAGGTCGGGGAAAAGGTAGGCGAAGATAAATACTATCAGATTTCCTATGACAATGTAAAGCATAAGATTCTGTATATAAAATCTTCCGAATTTTCTTTCAAGCTTGTTTAGTAAATTCAAAGTATCAGTCCTTTAATAATAATTTTTGAATATTATATCACATACGGAATAAAAATGCAACAAGCTATTGCAAAATAATAAAATTTAGGTTATACTATATTGTAGTACATCCGAGGAGGTTTAATACAATGGCTATTGAAATCACAAAAGAAACAATTATCGGCGATATTCTTGATGCGGATATGGAAACAGCGCCCTATTTCCTTGATATGGGTATGCACTGTCTCGGCTGCCCCGCTTCAAGAGGCGAATCCATTGAGGATGCCTGCGCTGTTCACGGCGTAGACCCCGAAGAACTTGTTGCAAAGCTCAAGGCTCATTTCGCAAATAAGTAACTTTTGTTAAAAGCGGAAGTCCGCAGGTCGATCACACCTGCGGATTTTTGCTGACCCAATATGAAAGGAGAAAAACTGTGCTTGGAAAAAGACTTTCTGCCTGCGCAGGATTTGTTTCGGGTGAAAAGGTGTGCGACGTGGGAACGGATCACGGCTATCTTGCGGCGGAGCTTCTTCTCTCGGGAAAATGCCGCTTTGCGGTTGCCGCAGATATTAACGAAAAGCCCCTTGCTTCCGCAAGAGCCACACTTGAAAGGCACGGACTGACGGACAGGGCAAAGACCGTTCTTTCCGACGGACTTGAAAATATAACGCCCGACGGGATAACCGACATCGTTATTGCAGGAATGGGCGGCGAGCTTATTGCGTCCATACTTTCAAAATGCGGCTGGCTGAAAGGCGTTAACCTTGTGCTGCAGCCTATGACACAAGCGCCTTATCTGAGAAGATGGCTTGGCGAAAACGGCTTTGATATTAAAGCGGAGCAGGCTGTCTGTGAGGGAAAGCACCTTTACACCGTCATAAATGCAGCTTACAGCGGAAAAAAGCGTACCGTAAGCGAGCTTGAAGCGCAGACGGGCGCACTTGATACAAATGACAAAGAAGCGGCGGCGTATATAAGCGCCAACGCATTGAAGATAATTAAGGCAGGACAGGCTCTCTGCCGCTCGGGAAGACTTGCGGAGGCTGCGGAAAGGCTGTCCGTTGGAGATAAAATGCTGAACACGATAGGAGGTAAAACTATGTTTACGGCAGGAGATATTCTTGCGGAGATGGATAAGATCGCTCCCCTTAAAAATATACACAAGGGCGACAATTCGGGGCTTCTTGTGGGTAGCGCCGACACTGAGGTCACAAAGGTCCTGACCGCTCTTGACATTACCTGTGACGTTGTAAGAGAAGCGGCTGAAAAGGGCGCAAATGTAATTGTGGCTCATCACCCCGTTATATACAACCCCCTTTACACCCTTGACGACTCAAATCCTGCCTGCCTTGCGCTGAAAAAGGGCATTGTCTGCATTTGCTTCCATTCACCCCTTGATATGGCTGATGGCGGCATCAACGACATTATTTATGATATGCTGAAGGAACCCTTCGGACTTTCCAAGCCTGAGGGAGTTATCGAGCCTATACACAGCGACGGCAGAGGCTATGGCATGGTCTGCAGCGCTTCAAAGAGCTTTTCGCCCAAGGAAACGGCGGATATGCTGAGAAAAATTTTCGGCTGTACCGTTGTGCGCTATACCGAGGGTTCCCGTCCCATTAAAAAGATAGGCTTCTGCTCAGGCGGCGCAGGCTCAGACCTTCCTGCGGCAATGAGACTTGGCGCAGACGCATACATCACAGGCGACGTTAAGCACGACCAGCTTATCACCGCCCTGAACAACGGCGTTTCTCTTTTCGACTGCGGACATTACCACACGGAAGTCATTGCAATGGCTTACTTGAAGAAGCGTTTTAACGAGGACTTGCCTACACTTGATTTTGAAATAGCCGAAAGCTGCACCGACCCTGCACACTATTCGGTTTAAGGAGCAAAGCAAAATGAATTTCCCATATATCTGCCCGAAATGCGGCGAAGAGCTTGAAAAAAACGGCGGCAGCCTTGTCTGCCCAAGCCGTCATACATACGATATTGCACGGAGCGGCTATGTTAACCTGCTTCTTCCCCAGCAGATGAACGCAAAGCTGCCCGGAGATAATAAGCTTATGGTCGCCGCAAGAAAAAGCTTTCTCGGCAAGGGCTATTACGGCATTTTAGCGGATAAATTCTGTGAGGTTTTGAAACGTTACGCTCCCAAGGGCGGCACGGTGCTTGACGCAGGCTGCGGAGAGGGTTATTACACCGTTAACGCCGCAAAAGCATTGCCCGACGCATTTATCATGGGAACGGACATATCCAAAACAGCGGCGGACGCAGCGGCAAAGCGTGCAAAAAGCGAAAATGCGGACAACATTCTTTTTTCCGTGAGCAGCGTGTTCCATATGCCTGTAAAAAGCGGCTCCTGCGACGTTGTAACAAGCCTTTTTGCACCATACTGCGGTGAAGAATTCCTCCGTGTGCTGAAGCCTAATGGGGTATTTATTATGGTGATACCCTCTGAGCGGCACTTGTGGGAGCTGAAAGAAGCAGTGTATGACGAGCCTTATCTTAACGAAGTAAAGGACTATGCCCTTGACGGGTTTACGCTTAAAGAGAATATCAAAGTAACAGGAGAAATAAGGCTTGACAGCAAAGAGGATATACAAAACCTGTTTTCCATGACGCCGTATTATTACAAAACGGGAGAAGAAGGACATAAGCGGCTTGAAGCCCTTGAAGAGCTTACTACTGAGATAGGGTTTGAAATTCTGGCTTACGAAAAAAATAGTTGAAAAATCTGACAGCAAATATAACGGGATCCCAAAGCAACCGGTCACTTTGGGATCCCGTTATTATTAATTACAATTACTTTTTCTTAACCTTGACCTTTTTCACCACAGGCATTCTGAAATAGGTTTCCGCATACTTTCTTATACGCTTCGATAATTCCGGCGTAAGGTCGCTTTCGCTCATTCTCCACGCCCAGTTTCCGCCGCCTATGGTTGAAGGAATATTCATTCTCGCCTCGGAACCAAGTTCAAGATAGTCCTGCATCTGTATAACTACAAGGTCGGAAACGCTTGCAAAGGCTGTTCTTATAAGTCCGCCGCAGACGCCTTCTTTTTTGTTAAGTCCCATATATCTTTTCGCAAACTTACGGTCCTTCTTTTCAAGGGAATCAAACCAGCCTAAGGCGGTGTCGTTGTCGTGGGTGCCGATATAGGTAACGCTGTTTCTTACATAGTTGTGGGGCAGGTAATTGCTGTCCTCTTTTCCGTAAAAGGCAAATTCCAGCACGTTCATTCCGGGATAGCCTGCTTCTTTGAGCATTGCTTTTACCTCGTCCGTAAGGAATCCCAAGTCCTCCGCTACCAGCTTAACTTCACCGAGCGCCGCTTTTATTGCGTTAAACAGCTTCATTGACGGACCCTTCAGCCACTCGCCGTTTTCTGCGGTCTTATCCTCGGCAGGGATAGCGTAAAAGCTCTCAAACCCTCTGAAATGGTCAATTCTTGTAAGGTCAAAAAGGTTTCCCGAGTAATCCACTCTCGAAATCCACCAGGCGTAGCCGTCCTCGTCCATCTTATCCCAGTTGTAAAGAGGATTGCCCCAAAGCTGACCCGTAGGAGAGAAGTCATCGGGGGGACAGCCTGCTACCTTTGTGGGGCGGCGGTCTTCGTCAAGCATGAACAGGTCGGGGTTAGCCCAGATGTCGGCGCTGTCCATTGAAACGTAGATCGGCATATCGCCGTAAATTTTTATTCCGTTTTTGTTTGCATACTGCTTCAAAGCGGAATACTGCTCAAAAAACTTGAACTGGATAAATTTCCAGCAGCGTATATCGTCTGCAAGCTCTTCGGTGTATTTTTCAACGGCTTCGGTCTTTCTCAGACGTATATCGTCATCCCATTCCGTCCACATTACCTGACGGAACAGGTATTTCAGCGACATAAACAGCGCATAATCTTCAAGCCAGAAGTTGTTTTCGGCGCAGAATCTTTTGAATGCGGCAAGCTGTGCCATATCTGCGGTGGAGAAGAATTTTGCGCTTGCTTTATGAAGAATAACGTTTTTGAAGCTGTAAAGCTGCGCATAGTCAGCAAAATTATGCTTCTGTTCAAGCACCTGAAGGTCGTGGTCGTCGCTGTTTATAAGACCGTCCTCAATGAGCATATCAAGGTCGATGAGCAGGGGATTTCCGGCATAAGCCGAGTAGCACTGATAGGGCGAGTCGCCGTAGCCTGTGGGTCCGATAGGAAGTATCTGCCAGTATTCCTGACCGCTTTCTTTAAGAAAATCCACAAAACGGTACGCATTTTTTCCCATAGTACCTATTCCGTATTTTCCCGGCAGAGATGAAATATGAAGCAAAATTCCGCAGCTGTGCATAAATATCAATCCTTTGAATATAATAAATGATGGTTTTCGGTCAACGCCGAATATCAATCAATATTATTATACACCATTGCTGAAGAAATTTCAACAACGGAACGTATAAAAATTATGGGAGAAATGAAAATGAACGATCAGAACAGGAACAATAACTGCAATCAGCAGAATCAGAATCAGCAGAACAACAACCGTCAGCAGAACAACAATCAGAACCGTCAGAATCAGAATCAGAACAACAATCAGCAGAATCAGAACCAGAACCGTCAGAATAATCAGCAGAACCAGAATCAGAACCGCAGCTGGTAACTGTCACCGCTTCGGTAAAGTAAAAACGTCTGCCGCAATGTGCTTTTGCGGCAGACGTTTTTATTTGTTCAGCTGTTTACTGCTTGGATTATGGAAGCAAGAAGGCTGTTTTTGGCATATCCGCCGAAAAGCGCCTGTATGACCTTTTTGAATTTTCCTGCGGTGATGAAGGAAGCATAGGTCTCGATGATCTTCTTTTTTTCGGGATTGAGCCTGCTTTCGTTGATCTTGAGGAATTCCTCAGCCTGATAATAGCTTTTCTGCGTAGCGAATTTGCTGCTTCCGAGCTTGTTGTTTTGCTTGATAATGTCCGTGAAGCGTCCGCCTACTGCGCCGTGGAGGTTTCCTTCGTGTTGTCTGTACAGGGCAAGAGGCTCGGAAATGAACTCGACCCGTCCGAAGGCTGCGGCGTTGAGGGCGATCCACCACGCTGCTGAAACGGCGTTGTCGGGAATATTTCTTGAAATGGCAAGCAGCGCCATATTGAACATACAGGTATAGCTTACCACGCAGTTTTCGGCAAGCATTGTTTTGAGAGAAAATCCCTCAGGCTTTATGTTGGCAAATTTTACATAGGATTTTTCCATCAAAGAGAGCTTTTCATTGGTAATAGTCATATCGCAGTGAACAAGTATCGGAGTGCGCTCACCGGATATGCTTTCAGCACGCTTCATGACCGCCATTTCACGCTCCAGCTTGGTCGGCTCCCACACATCGTCCTGACAGCAAAGGCAGAAGTAGCTGCCGCTGTTTGCGTTTGCAATAAGATACCTGAAATTTTCCTCTGCGGAGGGCTTGTCGCCTGCAGGGAGGGCTCTTATCTTGTTCGGATATTTTTTGCAGTATTTTTCGATTATTTCCGGTGTGCTGTCGGTGGAGCCGTCATCCCTTATGGTTATCACAAAGTCCTTGAAGGTCTGCTCCATAATGGAGTCAAGCTGTTCACACAGATATTTTTCTCCGTTATAAGCAGGAAGCAAAATTTCTACCATAGAATATCATCCTTTCCAAATGAAACGCCGTCCGACCTGCTGCGGTACGGCAAAAAACAAACGGTTCTCCGAAACTGCCTGCGCACAGCAAGGCAATTGCAGAGAACCCCTTTAAACAAAAAAATCAACGGCTGTGATTATTGCTTACCCCTCACAGCCTTTATAATAATTATAGCATAAAAATCAAATAAAACAATGAATAAATCTTACCTTTTAAAGTGCAGAAAATATACATTTGAAAAAGAAAATCGTTGAAAATATTTCTTTATCCGCCGAAAAATCGCAAAAATCAGACAAAATGTCAGCTATTCTTTATGATACTGTTCAGTTTGTCGATAATGAGATTCATTATCTTTATTCTTGCGTACATTTTGTTGTTGCCCTCGATAATATTCCAAGGCGCAAACTCGGTGGAGGTCTTTTCTATCATTTCGTTTACGGCAGTTTCGTAAAGATCCCATTTTTCCCTGTTGCGCCAGTCCTCGTCGGTGATCTTCCACTGCTTGGCAGGCGTGTTCTGACGTTCGGTGAACCTGCGGAGCTGCTCGTCCTTGTCTATCTGCAGCCAAAATTTCATTACGGTTATTCCGCACTCCGTCAATTCCTGCTCAAATTCGTTTATCTCACGGTAAGCCATGGCGCAGCGCTCTTCGGGCGTGAATTTTTCAATGCGTTCAACCATAACTCTGCCGTACCATGAGCGGTCGAATATGGTTATATGTCCTGTTTTGGGCAGAACGTTCCAGAAACGCCACAGATAATGGTGGTTAAGCTCATGCTTGTCGGGAGCGGCAATGGGAACAGCCTCGTAGCCTCTCGGGTCAAGAGCCGTGCCTATACGCTTGATAGCGCCGCCCTTTCCGGCAGCGTCCCAGCCTTCAAATACCAGCACAACAGGCAGCTTTTTCTTGTACAGCTTGCCGTGGAGCTTTGAAAGCTCCTTCTGTGCCTTTTTCAGCTCGTCAAAATACTTGGAGGGCTGAAGCTCCTTGCCTTCAAGCCGCACATCGGCAAGCTTAGGCATAGGAACAAGTCCGAAAAGGCTTGAAACGGGAGGCTCAACCTTCTTCACAGGCTCGGAATTTACCGCATTGGTTATCTGGCTCACAAGAACGTTGAAAACCTGAAAACGGGTGAATCTGCGGTCGGTGGTGTCGATTATCTTCCACTGGCAGCAGGGGGTATTGGTCTTGACAAGCATATCGTCAAACTGCTTGTAATAAACATCGTAGTTTTTGTTGCGCTTTTTGTCAAGCTCGGTAACTCTCCATTTTGTGGAGTTGTCCTCTTTTAGCTTGAGAAAACGCTTTTTCTGTTCCTGACGGGAAATGTGGAGGAAAAACTTTATGATAAGGTATCCATCGTCGGTAAGCTGGCGCTCAAAGGTGTTGACGGACCTTATGCGGCGTTCGTATTCCTCCTGAGAGATGCCCTCTTCAAGTTTTGCAATGGCAAGCTCCTGATACCAGCTTCTGTCCATAATAGACATTGAGCCGTATTCGGGGATATTCGCCCAAAAACGCTTCATAAGAGGGTAGCGCTTTTCGTATTCGTTGGCAGGCATAGTGGAATAGACCTTGAAGAAACGGGGGTCAAGCATTTTGATTATATCGGAAATAAGCTGACCCTTTCCCGAAGCTCCCCAGCCTTCCAGCAGGATTATAACGGGCAGCTTTTTATCCCGTATCTTCTGCTGAAGCGCCGAAAGGTTCTGTTCAAGCTGTCCTGTCATATCTTTATAGTCCACGGATTTGTTTTTATTGACAAGTGCGTTTTCAAGCATACAAAATCTCCGTTCAAAAGAAAATCATCTGCGCTTTATTTCTTCGATGCGCTCCTTTACGGCTTCAATGTTTTCATAGTTGTAGCCGGAGGCGAGAACAAGCTGTTCATCCGATTTTTCATATTCGTAAGCCATAGCGTAGGCAATGGCAAGGTAAGCGTGGGCGGCAGGCTGTTCGGGATATATAGCCGCCGCCTTTTCAAGATAGTCTATTGCTGTGTAGGGTTTATCCTTGGAGATGTAAAGAGTGCCGAGGCTGACGTAAAGTCCAACGGAATCGGCGTTTTCCGGGTCAAGCTGGAGAGCCTTTTCGTATGCTTTGAGCGCTTCGGTATCGTTGCCCAGCTTCCTTTGGCACACACCTACGGTCACCCAGCTTTTGAAAATATCCGGCTTTATCTCAACGGCCTTGCTGTGAGCCTCAAGCGCCTTTTCGTAATCTTCCAGCTTGAAGTATGTCTCGCCGAGATAGAAGTAGTAGGTCTCGGGATTCATAGACTTAAAATCCATTTCTGCGGCTTCCGTAAGCTCGGCAAGAGCGCCGCTGTAATCTCCCGAATCGTAAAGCTCCACTGCGTCAAGAACACGTTTGTCGTCCTTTGAGTACATTCCGCAGGAGGTCAGCAAAACAGCCGCCGAAAGGCATAACGCCGCCGTACATTTTTTAATTTTCATAATGCGCTCGCTCCTTGACGGCTGAGGGTCTTGTTTTTTCAGCTGATGCTGTTGATGTTGTCAAGCAGCTTCTTCTTTGCGTCAAGGCTCTTTATACCGTCCTTGAAGAGACAATCCATTCTGTAGCGGATATAGTCGTCATAGAGCTTTGTGCCGAATACGCAGTCGTTGAGCAGGTGCATATATGATTTTTCGTCCATATTTCCGGAAATGACATAAAGCAGCTTTTCAAGTATGAGCATACGCTTTTCGGAATCGGAGAAGGAAGACTTCTTTATCTGCTTCATTTCTGTAATAAGAGGCATCTTGTCGCTGCGGACGGTGTAGCCCTCTGCTTCCAGACCGCCCAGGAAGCGGATGATATTTGTTTTAAGCGCAGAATCGGTGAAGGGGAATTCCGCAATGGGAAGATCCTCTGCTTCTACGGGAACGAAAGCAGCCTTGTCTGCCGCAGGGAAAATAAGCTCCTTGTAAATGTCGGCAAACCAGAACTCTCCGTTATTGCTGAAAACGAGAGGATACTTGTAGCCTCTGCAGTCGGCGCTGAGAGCAGTTTCGATAACAGCGTCTCTGTTGGAGGTATAGTAGCTGTCGAAATTGTCCTTGCACTTCATATCAATGATAGAAAGCAGCTTGTCGTAGGTATAGTCGCCCATATCATTCTTATCGCCGTCAAGGAAGGTTCTTGTGCCGTCGAAGGAATTTTTGTGCAGGTCGGAAACGAAGTCGGCTGCGCAGATATAGCGGCTGTTGAGCTTTGTCATAACGTTTGTTACAACAGAGTCGGAAATAAGTCCGTCGCCCTCACGGAACTCATAGTTGGACACCATATATTCCTTAAGAGCAGATCTGATGATGCTGTCCTCCTCTTCGCTTATGCCGGTAAGCTCAAAGCGGTCGTAAACAATGTTGAACATAACTTCAAGGGGAACGGTTCCGCTGATGTACTTGAAGCGGTCGTTGTTAAGGAGAAGAGCCATTTTCGGCAGTATTTCCTGCTTCTGAGCTTCGGTAGTGGAGATCTTGTTGGACATGATGCCGAGACATACAAGAAATTCTGCGTAATCACGCATAACCGTCTGCTCGTTGAGGTAGTTGAAGAAGTAGCCGTAAACGTAGCCGGAGAAAAATTCCTTAAGGCTGTTGAAAAGCTCCGGCTTTGCGGAGATCTCGCCTACAAATTTCTTTATGAATGCGTCAATGCCGGTAACGTCAACGGTCTTGCTGCCGCCGTTGATCTCTGTGAGAGCCTTTTCCTGGGACTTGACGAACAGCTTTAGGAACTTGCTGTACTCTGTTTCATTCTGAGGCTTCTTGCCGTAGTCCTCGTTGAAGGTCCAGATAAGGTACGCTCTCTGCATATGCAGGAGAGTGTCCTCCGAGCTGCTTACAAGCGCCTTTACGTCAATATCGGTGTTTCCGCCGAAACGCTTGGTCTTGTTGAAGTCTGCAAGGATCTTCTCGATTTCCTCTTTGAATGCGGCGTATGCGGGGGATTTGTCCATAAAAATGACAGAATCGAGAAGCTCCGCCGCCGCTGCGGTGAGATCAAATTTTACGCTCATTTTCTACTCCGTTTCTCAGCGGTAAAAAATTTATGTATAGCAGGCATCCTGCGCCGCTGCCGCAGGAAGACCGAAAATCAGGCTTCTACGCCGTAAGTTTTTCTGTATTCAAGCATTTTGTCAAGGTATTCCTGACCGCCGATAACTCCGTCCTTTATTGCGTCGATAATATCGTTTATGGTAACTATGGAATAAACCTTTACGCCGAATTCCTTATATGCTTCCTGAACGGCGGAATTGTCCGAATTAAGGGCTTTTTCCATTCTGTCAACGGTTATTACCATCCCCGTAACGTTTACCTTTGCTTCGCCTGTCAGCTTGGGCATAACTTCCTTGAGAGCCTTGCCGGAGGTCATAACGTCCTCTATGATAACGACTTTTTCGCCGTCAGTCAGCTTCTTGCCGACAAACATACCGCCCTCGCCGTGGTCTTTTGCTTCCTTTCTGTCGAAGCAGTAGTTGACTTCAATGCCATACTTGTTGTAAAGCGCAACTGCGGCGGAAACGGAAAGGGGAATACCCTTGTAAGCAGGTCCGAAAAGGGTGTCGGCTTCAATGCCGTTCTCCTTTATGCAGGCTGCGTAGAATTCGCCGAGCCTTGCAAGCTGTGCGCCCGTCTTATAGTTGCCCGTGTTAACGAAATAGGGGGCTTTTCTTCCGCTTTTAAGGGTGAAATCGCCGAAGGTAAGCACTCCGCATTCTACCATAAATTTGATAAATTCCTGTTTGTAGCTCATTTCTGATCCTCCATAGCCGACTACACGGCAAATTTTTCATATATTTTCATACAATTTTCATAGATACGGTTAAATTATAACATATTTAATATGTAAAATCAACAGTTATGCTAAATTTTATTACATAAAAAAATTTGCTTTTTTTATGGCAATATGCTATAATATTTCAGAAATCAAACCGCAGGACAGGTATGCGGAAAAAGTGAGGATGATGATATGAAACGCACCGATTACATTTCCTGGGACGAATACTTTATGGGAGTGGCTCTTCTTGCCGCAAAGCGCAGCAAGGACCCCAATACTCAGGTGGGCGCCTGCATCGTCAGCGAGGACAACATAATCCTTTCCACAGGCTACAACGGTTTTCCGGCAGGCTGCTCGGACGATGTTTTCCCCTGGGCAAGGGAGGGCGAGAACACAAAGTACAAGTATGTCGTTCACGCCGAGCTTAACGCCATACTCAATTCAAACGGAAAATCCCTTAAAAATGCCCGTATTTACGTCGATCTTTTCCCCTGCAACGAGTGCGCAAAGGCTATTATCCAGTCGGGGATAAAGGAAGTGGTTTATCTTTACGACAAGTATGCTGACAGCGAAGCTACCATTGCTTCAAAGCGTATGCTGGAGGCTGCCGGAGTGAAGTATACCTGTCTTAAAACGGACATCGGAAGCATTGAGCTTTCCTTCAACAAATAAGCGAAAAGGACTTACATACAATGAGAATGAGAAGAAAAAAATGGGCAAGACCCGAGCTTGCGGCTTGTCCGTTCTATATCGAACACGGCGAGGAATACAAGGGCAGGTGGAACACCGTTTTCGGCAGCGATAAGCCTGTTTACGCCGAGCTTGGCTGCGGAAAGGGACGGTTCGTGCTTCAGGCGGCAACGTATTATCCCGATATAAACTGGCTTGCCCTTGATATAAAGAGCGAGATGCTTGCTGTTGCAAGGCGTACTATTGTAAATGAATTGGGCAGAGAGCCGGAAAATATAAGGCTTGTTTCCCAGAATATAGCAATGATAAACACCGCCTTTGACGAAAATGACAGGATAGACCGTATTTACATAAATTTCTGCAACCCGTGGCCGAGGAAAAAGCATAAGAAGCGCCGTCTTACCCATACCCGTCAGCTTATGCAGTACAGGAGCTTCCTTAAAGACGAGGGTGAGATACACTTCAAGACGGACGATGACGAGCTTTTTGAGGAATCCCTGACCTATTTTGAACACGCAGGCTTCAGCATGAAATATATAACGAGAGACCTTCACAGCACGGGTTATTCCCCGAATTTTGAAACGGAACACGAGAAAATGTTTTCGGAAGAGGGAAAACCCATTAAATTCCTTATAGCCGTAAAGGAGCCGCTGCCGGAGGGCTATGTACCGCCCAAGGAAAAGGACGAGCTTCCTGTGGAGCAGGGCGGAGATGCGGAGGACTGAGCGTGAAAATAACATTTAATACGGACACGGCAGTTGTCGAAAAGGTAAAAGAGGGCTTGAAGCGCACGGGAGGCTACTGTCCCTGCCGTCTGCAGCGGACGGAGGACAACAAGTGTATGTGCAGGGAGTTCCGTGAGCAGATAAACGACCCGGATTTTGAGGGCTTTTGTCATTGTATGCTTTATTATAAGAGCAAATAAGCTGTGGTTCACATTGGAAAGGATGATTTTATGTCAGCAGTAACAATAACGGCGGCAAATTTTGAAAACGAGGTAATGAAGTCGGATAAGCCTGTGCTTATTGATTTCTGGGCGTCATGGTGCGGACCATGTATGATGGTATCGCCTCTTGTTGATGAAATAGCGGAGGAAACCTCTGCGGTAAAGGTAGGCAAGGTCAACGTTGACGAGGAAGGCGCACTTGCTGCGGATTTCGGCATTGAGAGCATACCCACTCTTGTTGTTATAAAGGACGGAAAGATAGTTAAGAAGTCGGTGGGCGCTATCCCTAAGCAGGAGATCTTGAAGTTGATAAACGTCTGAGGACGATCACTGTAAATTCAAAGGGGCTGTTGCACGTTAATTATAAAATTGCGGGCGGATAATATCCGCCCCTACATTAAACTGCGTATTTTAGCGCATTTATCTTGTAGGGGCGGCTATCAGCCGCCCGTTTTTGTTATAATTTTCTTAACGTGCAACAGCATCTTTTCTGTTGTTACTTCTTTATATTTTCCAGTTCTTTGCTTACCTGTTTTGATACAGATGAATCGGGGGTGAACAGGGAGCCGTAACGGAATATTGCCACTCCGCCGTAATTTCCCAGCTTTTCCGCAAGCGCTATTTGTCTTGCAAGCATATCGGAATTGTTTATCCACTCGTTCTTTCCGCTTCCGGCATAGTTGTCCACTATACCTATTTTATACCCTGCAAGACCTATTACCAGCTTTACATTTCCCGATGAAGTCATTTCGCTCCAGAGGGCGATGGTATCTGCATAGGGGAGAGCAGGATTCTCAAAGCCGTAGTATATCTGAGGAAGTATATAGTCGCAGTATTCCGCCGACTTGCACCATGCTTTTACATCTGCGTAAAGGTCGTTTACGTTGTTGTCAACGCTGCCTTGGGGCGAAATACCGAAAACGGCGGTAGGATTTGCGCTGTGTACAGCTTTGCACATGGCTTTTACCATGCTGTTTACGCTGTCTGTACGCCATTTTGCAAGGTTCTTGTCCGTGCCCGAGGCTTTATATGCGGCGCTGTCGAAGCTGCTGTCGGTGGTGGGGTAGAAATAGTCATCTATCTGTATGCCGTCTATGTCGTAGTTTGCGGCAATTTCCGT
The DNA here is from genome assembly GCA_051881775.1 of Oscillospiraceae bacterium. GTDB lineage: Bacteria > Bacillota > Clostridia > Oscillospirales > Ruminococcaceae > UMGS363. The sequence continues at coordinate 22,653 of JBJEQN010000010.1, forward strand.
TATTCCGTCCGAGATAAGCTGTTTTACCTCGTCATAAGCAGGATTCAGGTACCAGCGGTCGTTACATTTTACGATATAAGTACCGTTCTTGGAAGAATCATTGTACCATTTTTTTACGGTATAGCTGTCGGATAAGGTCTTTATCTGGCTGTCGGTCATAAGGCGCATTGGATTTATCCATGCGTGTACCGAAAGACCTCTGCTGTGGGCTTCTTCTATCATGATTTCAAGAGGGTCGAAGGCTGCTTTTGCGCCGATAGTACCGTTCATCCTGTCGCCCGTGGGGAAAAGCTCCGAATCGTAGTATGCGTCGCCGAAGGCTCTTACCTGAACATAGACTGTATTGAAATCCAGCGATTTTACGTTGTCAAAGCACTTACCGATGTTTGTTCTGAACTCCGAAGCGGTCTTGTTCATAAGTATGGAGCTGTATTCAAGATAGGAGAACCATATTCCCTTCTGCTTTTTGTAATTAAGGGCTGTATAGCTGTTCTGAGTGACCGCAAAGGCAGGCTGTGCGGCGGTTTCTGCCGTTGTTGACACGGTAGTTGAAGCGGTGGTCGAAACGGTTGTGGTTTCCGTTATCTCCGGGGGACTTTCTGTTTGTATGGTGACGGCGGAGGCCTCTTCGGCGGTGCTTGCCGCTGTCTGTACTCCTGCGGTGCGGACGGAGGTTTCCTGCGG
>JBJEQN010000011.1:0-76371 GCA_051881775.1 Oscillospiraceae bacterium
AAACTATCCTTAACGGGCTGCCGTGCTGTTTGTGCGGCAGCCTGTACGGGATTTTACCGAAAGAAGGCGTACTCTATGGCTGACAACGATATTATAAGAGACGGAAATCCCCACGATATTTCAATGCAGATAGCAGAAAAGCTGCTGAACTACATTAAAACCAACAAGCTGCCCCCGGATAAGCGTCTGCCGTCGGAAAACAAGCTGGCGGAAAAATTCGGGGTCAACCGCAACACTGTCCGCACCGCTTATGCGCACCTGTGTTCACAGGGCTATGTGCGCTCCGTTCAGGGCAAGGGGCATTTCCCCGTTCAGAAAAGCCGTCCCCTTATTTACCGTCACTCCTCAACTATCGGCTTTTCGGAAATTTTCGGCAAGGATTCAAAGGAGTACGAAAACAAGATAGTTTCCTGCACAATGTCGGAGATAAAGCCCTCGGAATACGCCCGTTTCGGTCTTGGAGAGGGCGAGATGATATACCGTCTGCGCACCCTGCGGCTTGTTAAGGGCGAAGTCATTGCGCTGTGCTATTCAAACATTCCTGCAAGGCACGTTCCCGATTTTGAGAGCCACTTTGACAACTACGAATCCATAAACAAGCTTTTTATGGACACCTACGGCTACGAGCATCCCGTCTGCGATTCAATTTCGGTAAAAGCCGCCTCCGCCACAACGGATGACCTGAAATACCTTAACATATCGGAAAATTCTCCCGTTATAACCATTGCTTCGACCTTTTCCACACCTCAGACGGGAGTTATAGAGTATTTCATAATCCACGCCGCAGGAAACCAGTTTATTTTCAATATGGACTTCAAATCCGGCGAATAATACCGATCTATAATCAAAAAATTGGCGTAAAATCTATATATTCCGGATTTCACTTGACTTTTTGTGCTTTTTTTGATTAAATATTAGTATAAAAACCGAAAGGACGGTCACGGCTATGATAGATAACTTTATAGACGGCGTTATTTCAAACGGCGATATTGCTTTTCTTGTAAAAACTATTCTGCGGCTTGCCGTAGCTACGCTTCTCAGCAGCTTTATCGGCAACGAAAGAGAGCATATAAACCGTCCTGCCGGCATAAGGACCCACGTTCTTGTCTGCATAGGCGCTGCGCTTATGACTATCACCTCGGAATTTGTCTGCAACAAGTATGAGGGCATAATGAATATGGACCCCACACGCCTTGGTGCGCAGGTAGTCAGCGGCATAGGCTTTCTCGGCGCAGGAACAATTATTAAGGAAGGCTTCAGCGTAAAGGGACTTACTACGGCGGCAAGCCTTTGGGCGGTGTCCTGCGTAGGGCTTACCTGCGGAACGGGATATTACAGCGCCGCAGTTATCGCCACTCTGCTTATCTACTTTATGCTCCAGGCGGCTAAAAAGGTCATTCTTCACCACACCGAAACAAAGTATGTGAGCATTGCCGTTACAAGCGCAGACAGCGTTTCAAAGGCGGCGGCAAAGCTGTTCAGCACACTTTCCATTTCCGTTGTATCTTCGGAAATAATCGTTGGCAGCGGCGATGTTCTTGAACTTAAATATGTGGTAAGCACGGGCAAAACAAGCGAGGTCTTTGACTATGCCGTGAACAAGCTGCGTATGACGGACGACGTTATAAGCGTTCACGTTGAATAGGGGGTGTGTCCGTGATAACAGACTGCCACACACATACTCTCCGCTCCCCAAGAGGAGAACATTCCGCCCTGCAGATGTGTGAGACAGCACTTTCAAAGGGCGTTTCCGTTCTCGGGATAACCGACCACTGCGAATGCAACCGCTTTTATCCCCGTGAATTTTACACCGAAAACCCAAACAGCTTCGACAGCTACGACAACCGCACCCTTTTTCTCCTTTCAATGTCGGATATTGAAGAAGCAAAAGCGGCTTACGGCGGAAAGCTGACGGTTCTATGCGGAACGGAGCTTGGGCAGGCGACCTTTGACCTTGAAGCCGCAGAGGAAGTTATCTCCGACAAAAGGCTTGATCATGTCATAGGCTCAATGCACCAGATACCCTGCTGCGATGATTTCTGCGGATTAAAATTTTCCTCGCCGAAGCTTGCAGATATACAGCTTGAACGTTATTTCAAAGAGGTGTTTAAGCTGTGCAAATGGGGAAAATTCAATGTCTTGGGGCATCTTACCTACCCTCTGCGCTATATAGAGGGGATATACGGCGTAAAGGTTGACATTACCCGTTATTATGATATAATTAAAATGATATTTCAAACAATAACAGACAAAGGGATAGCCCTTGAAATAAACTGCTCGGGGCTGCGGCAAAGCTACGGCAAGACCTTCCCCACATCCGATATTCTGCGCTTGTACAAGGAGTGCGGAGGCAGCTTCGTTTCCATTGGCTCGGACGCACACAGCGGAAAGGATATGGCTTACGGCTTTGAAACGGCTAAAGAGCTTGCGCTTTCCTGCGGAATTGAACGGGGAGTGTATTTCATAGAGCGCAGACCCTTTGTTTACAGCCTGAGGGATAACAAATGACTGAGATTTATTACGCAGACCAGCATATACATACGGATTTTTCGGGAGACAGCGATACTCCCCCCGAGGAGCAGATAGAAAAAGCCCTTTCTCTTGGCATGAAGCGCATATGCTTTACCGACCACCACGATTATGACGTTGTTTCCGATGTGGATTTCAACCTTGATATTCCACGTTATCTTACGGAAACAACACGGCTGAAAGAAAAATATGCGGACAGGATAGAAATTTGCACGGGGATAGAGCTTGGTTTGCAGAACCACATTGCAGACTATCTTGAAAAGCTGACAAAGGAGTACAGCTTTGACTTTATAATCGGTTCAATACATTATGTGGACGGACTTGACCCCTATTTTCCCGAATTTTTTGAGAAAAACACCGAAAGCGCATATGAGCGGTACTTTGACGTTACCTTAAAGCGGATAAGAAATATAAAGTGCTACGACAGCTTAGGACACCTTGACTATATCGTCCGCTACGGAAAGAAGCACGGTCTGACCTATTCCTATAAGCAGTACGCCGACCGGATAGACCTTATTTTAAAGCAGATAATTGCGGACGGAAAAGCGCTGGAGTGCAATTCGGGGGGCTTGTCAAGAGGACTTGATGAACCGAACCCCGGCGCAGAGGTATTTAAGCGTTATAAAGAGCTTGGAGGGGAGCTTGTTACTCTCGGCTCGGACGCACATTCTCCCGATACCCTCGGCTGCAAATTTGAACAATGCGGAGAAATGCTGAAAAGCTGCGGATTCAAATATTATGCAGTGTATAAGAACAGAAAGCCTGTTATGGAGAAGCTGTAAAACCCAGCGCAGCGATAACGGGATTCCAAAGGGACGAGGACACCCGCGAAGCGGAATAAAGTTTACGTCCACGCTTTTCAAAGGGTGGTGGGTGTCCAGAGGGCAAAGCCCTTTGGTCGCTCTCCGCAGAGAGCGAAATCTCCAAAACTAAGGCGCACAACAAAGTAACAGCAAAAGCAAATAAAGTAACGAATCCAAAAGGCGCAATTCACATAAAAAACGGAACCGAACAAGGTTTTGTACAACACAAAACCTGCGGAACCGATCAATGTGAATTGCGCCTATTTCTATCCCATAAAAACCAAGCCCCTCGGATAAAATGTACAGAGCGAAGCGATGTGCATTTTATCCGACACAGCAAACTTTAGTGTCGTTTTCTCCACAATCTACCCTCGCAGAAAATATACCGAGCAGAGCGAGGTGTATTTTCTGCGACACGGCAAAGTATGCCACCGTTCTCCCAACACAGCAGTTATCATCCGACAATGCTGTGCAAATAAAAACGGGCGCACAATGTGCGCCCCTACAGAAATGTATTAAATTCCCAAAATTTATAGATTACGAAAATAACCTTATACCATCTTAGTTTCCTTTGTAGCCGCACGGATCTCCATAATTCCCGTGTCAGCATGGAAAAATACCGTTCTGCCGTAGTTAAGACCTGTTTCTTCGGCAATTATCCTTATCCTGTAGGCGGAAAGTATCTTTTTTACCGCCGCAACGTTTCTTTCACCAATGTTGAAAACTGCAGAGTTGGTGCTGAACATCTGAGCGCCGCCTGCAATTTTGGCGGTAAGCCTTGAAGTGGAAGCGCCGGCAAGTGACATAGTCTGTATAAGCTCGGTTATTCCCGTATCGGCATATCTTCTGCGGTTTTCGGGCGTGTTGCTGCTGCTTCCTGCAGCGTCTTTGCTGAGGGGGAGCATTATATGAGCCAGTCCGGCAATTTTTTTATCGGCATCGTAAAGGCATATGCCCACGCAGGAACCCAGAGCATATGTTGCCAGAACGTCCGTCTCTTTTCCGACCTTAAGATCGGCAATACCCACTGTAATCATTCCCATATCAGATACCTACTCCCAGCTTATTGAAAAGAAGCTCAAGAGAGCTCATTTCAGGAACAAGGATCATATTGCTCTTTACTTCACAGCCGCCGATAACGAAGCTGTCGTCAATAAAAAGTACCTTGTCGCCTATCTGCGCAAACTGTACGGCAGGAACGCTGAGTATCGCACCAACCATATCAACGCTCATCTGAGGAACGGAAATGTCAATGGTAAGCCCTGTCAGCGAGGCAATGGCGTTTATGTAGGAGGCGGACATTATGTTTCCCACCTCTGCAATAAAGGAACGCTCCATTTCATTCATATTGATAAGGTCGCTTATCTCCGAACCGAAAATAGCGCTTGTCATCTGGCTTGCACAGGAATGCTGGAGAACGTAAAGCATCATTCCCACAATATCTCCCGTCAGATTAACAAGCATACCGATGGCAACATTCTCGGGACCTCCGAGGAAATTTACTGCATCGTCAAAATTCAGCAGCTTTACGTTAGGCACGGAAATATCCGTTTCGCAGCCGAGCATAGTGGAAAGGGCGCTTGCGGCGTTGCCCGAACCGATATTTCCTATTTCCTTCAGAACATCAAGATGCATATCCTGAAGCTCCTCAACATTTCTGATACTCATTTATATACAATCCTTTCAAGGTTAATTTCTGAGGTTGTTTACAATGTCTTCAAGCTGGTTGTGAGTTTTCACCATTGTTGCATTAAGCTGGAATGCACGCTGATATTCGATAACCTTCGACATTTCGTTGGCGATATTGGTGGAAGAGGCTTCAAGATAGCCGTTTTTCTTTATGACGGTATCGTTGGCAACGGCTTCTCCGCTGGAAAGATTGGCTTCAAAGTAGTTGTCACCCACCTGATCGAGACCGTAGGGGTTCTCAAAGGTGTAGGTCCCTATCATATTTGTAAGAGCAGCAATATCAATATCCGTTGTATCATTAATGAAAGGCACCGTTATGCGGTTTCCCTCATAGTCAAGAACAAAGCCGCCCTTTGAGTCCACAAGCTGATAGGTGCCGTCGCCCATATTGCTCAGATAGAAAGCGCCGTCCTTGGTATACTGCACATCGCCTGTCATTGCCGTTTCAACAGCAAAGAAGCCCTCGTTAAGCGCCGCAAAATCAAGCTCTCTGCCCGTATCTCTCACCTGTGACTGCTCGAACATCATGTCCGTCTTGTCAACTCTTACGCCGTGACCGAACTGCACCTCTTCGTTGTCCGTGTTTCTCTTTGTATAAATAAGATCGGCAAAGGACGGTCTTGAAGCCTTAAAGCCGTAAGTATTAACGTTTGCAAGGTTGTTGGCGGTGATGTCCATGCCAAGCTGATAGCTTATAACGCCCGATGCGGCGGTATGATAACCTATTTTACTCATAAAGCATTTCCTTCCTTCGATGATCTATATTATATCTTTGCAAGATCGTTTGCTGCGATCTGATTTACGCTGTTGATGATCTTAAGCGCCGTGCTGCAGGCGGTAAAAACGTTCTGTGAGTCCATAGCCTTGACCATTTCCTCCGCAACATCAACGTTGGAGCGCTCGTAGCTGCCCTGACGCACACGGTACTTCTCACCTTCGGGGATATTTCCCGTTTCAAAGGCTTCGTAGGGTCTGAACATATTGTCGTCCACCCTTTCTATCGCCGTATCGGGGGGAAGATAGGTGAGTCCGAGAGTGTAAGTTCTGCCGTCGTCGGTAGTGATAACGCCGTCTCTTGAAATGGTAATATCGGCTGTTCCCAGCTGAATGGGGTTGCCGTTAATGTCAAGTATGCGTCCCGAAGGACCGAGAGCAAGATAACCCTCTGCGTCAAGGGAAAACTGACCGTTCCTTGTAAGGAGAGTTTCACCCGTCTTGCGGTTTTCTATGTTAAAATAAATATTTCCCACAAGAGCAACGTCAAGCCTTGAACCTGTATCCCCAAAAGAACCCTGTTCAAGGTTCGTAAAGGTCTCCTGAAGAGTTCTGTAACGGATAGTACCCGTCTGACTGTGCTTTCCGTTAATGAGAAGCAGCTCTTCGGCAAAGGTAGTGGGGATAGCGGTCTCGTTTTTATAGCCTGCTGTCTTAACATTAGCCATATTGTTGGTGATAATGTTCAGAATTCTCTGCTCGTTTATAATACCGTTTGCGGCGGTATAGTATCCTCTCAGCATAAAACCCTTCCTTTCACGTTCTTCCTAAATACTCGGACATATACTTTTTCATTTTGGCAACTGCCTGTGAATGTATCTGGCATACTCTGGACTCTGAGACCTCCAGAACCTTGCCTATATCGGAAAATTTCAGTTTTTCGTAATAATAAAGCGTAATGACCAGCCGTTCCTTTTCTTTAAGAGAAGCAATTGCGCCTGCAAGATACTTCATCTTTTCCTCACGGTAGAGAGAAGCCTCCGCCGACCACACGCCGTCCTCCGAGACTTCGTCGGACAGGTCAAAATTGTTGTTTATAACAAGATCCTCAAAGGATAAGGTCTGAGCCGCCGCAGATTTTGCAACACAGCTTTCAAACTTGCTTTTCGTCAGCTTCAGATGCTCCGCCAGCTCATCGTCTGTAGGCTCTCTGTCCAGCTTTGCGTAAAGCTCCGAATAGGCTGCGTCATATTCTCTTGCAAAACGCCGTACATTTCTCGGAACAATATCCTGTCTGCGTATGTAATCTATAACTGCGCCTCTTACTTTTATTGAAGCGTAGGTCTCAAATTTAACATTCTTTTCAAGGTCGAAGCTTTCAATGGCTGACATAAGCGCAATTGTTGCTTCGTTTATAATATCATCGCTGTCGGCGTACTTTTCATACATATTCCGTGTAGATACCGCCGCATAACGGACGATATTCATATACGCCATTACAACGTTGTTTCTGAGAGCTTTGTCGCCCGTTTCCTTATACCGCCTGAGAAGTTCGGCCTTTTCCTCCGCCGTCATCTTTTCCGCTGATTTTGTATCGGACATCAAAACTCACTCCTTTCACGCTCCGGCAGTCTGAGCTATCGCAACGTTGCCCACAGCCTGTATCTGAACGGAGTTGTCTATCTCGCTGAAGGAAAGCACCGTTACGTTAGGTATAAACTGATCCACCAGCTTCTTGAAGTAAATTCTTACGATAGGAGAAGTAAGAACTATTGGCATAGGGATAATATCCTTCACCCTGTCTATCTGCTCGTTAAGCGAAGCGATAAGCAGCTGTATGGTCTGAGGGTCCATTGCAAGGTAGGAACCCTGGTCGGATTTCTTGACCGAAGCCACTATCTTGTTTTCCGTTTCGGTGTCAAGGGTAAGCACTCTTATCTGACCGCCGTCGGAGAAACGCCTTGTTATGGTACGCTTAAGCGCCTGACGGACGTATTCCGTGGTAATATCCACATCCTTCATAGTGTGCTGATTGTCGGCGATAGTTTCAAGTATGGTCTGAAGGTCTCTTATGGGAACGCCCTCTTTAAGCAGCAGGCAAAGCACCTTCTGCAGATAAGCGGGAGTAACTATGGAAGGAACTATATCGTCCACCACCGCAGGATTGGTCTGCTTCAGCTTGTCGAGCATAGTCTTTACGTCCTGACGGGAAAGCAGCTCGTGAGCGTGAGCCTTTATGACCTCCGACAAGTGGGTGATGATGACTGAGGTAGGGTCGATAAGCGTGTAGCCTGCAACCTCCGCACGGAGCTTGTTCTGCTCGGATATCCACTTGGCAGGGATATTGAACGCCGGCTCAACGGTGTCTATTCCGTCCACCTCGTGGGTAACTCCGCCGCTGTCAAGGGCAAGATAATGGTCCATAAGGACCTCCGCCTGAGCGACGATTTCGCCTTTTATCTTTATAACATACTGATTTGGGTTTATATGCTGATTATCCCTCATTCTTACCGAGGGGAAAACCATACCCATATCAATGGCAAACTGTTTTCTGAATATTACCACTCGTTCAATAAGCGTTCCGCCTGCGGATTCGTCGGCAAGGGGGATAAGGCTGTAGCCGAACTCCATTTCAATGGGTTCCACTTCAAGGAGCTTATAAACGTTGTCAATATCCTTGTAATACTCCATTTCGGAAAGGGCTTCCTTGTTTTCCTCCATTTCCTTTGCTGTGCTGCTGTCCGCAAGAGCAAGCTGCTGCTGATTTCTCTGGAGAATAATACCAAGAGCAAGAAGTCCTGCACCGAGAACGATAAGCTGAGGCTTCGGAAAGCCCGGAATGAGCATCATAACAAGCATGATGCCGCCTGCTATCATAAGAACTCTCGGCTGCGAGGTAAACTGGTTCTTAACATCGGCTCCAAGGTTTTCCTCCGAAGCGGAACGGGTAACGATCATACCCATAGCCGTGGAGATAAGCAGCGCAGGCACCTGCGAGCAAAGACCGTCACCTACGGTAGCCAGAGTGTAGGTAGTAAGGACGGAGGAAAAATCCATTCCCTCAAATACAAGACCCATTACCACGCCGCCGATAAGGTTTACAACGGCTGCAACGATAGAAAAGGTAGCATCGCCCTTGATGAACTTGGAAGCACCGTCCATAGCGCCGAAGAAGTCGGATTCACGCTGTATTTTTTCACGGCGCAGCTTTGCTTCGGCTTCGTTTATGGTACCGGAATTAAGGTCTGCGTCAATAGCCATCTGCTTACCGGGCATAGCGTCCAGAGTAAAGCGGGCGGTTACTTCCGCAACTCTTTCTGCACCCTTTGTTACAACAAGCATCTGCACAACGGTTATAAGTATGAATACGATAAAACCGATAACTGCGTTGCCTTTCATAACAAAGGAGCCGAACGCCGCAACTATGTGTCCGGCATTGCCCTGCTGGGAAAGGATAAGTCTTGTGGAAGAGATATTCAGACCGAGCCTGAATATTGTCGTAATAAGAAGCAGCGAGGGGAAAATGGAGAATTCCAGCGGCTCCTTTACATACATGGTTATCAGCAGTATTACCAGCGATAACGCTATGTTTACGACAAATAGCATATCCAGCAGCCATGTTGGCAGCGGAATGATGATAAGGAAAATAGCAAGTATTACAAATACCGTAACGGCATTATCCAGATATTTTTTCACGGTCCTGCAACACACTGCCTTTCTTTATATATAAACAAATAGGGTAAGTTATCAATAAACCGATTTGGGAGGTTCTCCCGGCTTTCTGTCCGTAAGCCCGTAAACAAAAGCAAGGACTTCCGCAACAGCGTGATAAAAGCTGGGTGGTATCTCCTTACCCACCTCCACGGAATCATAAAGACCTCTTGCAAGAGGCTTGTTTTCAACTGTGGCAACATCATTTTTCTCTGCGATCTCAACTATTCTCATCGCAAGGTTGTCCGCTCCCTTCGCCACAACAACAGGAGCGTTGTTTTTATCTTCATCATACTTCACCGCAACGGCAAAGTGTGTAGGGTTTCTTATAATTACGTCTGCGTCGGGTACTGCGTCCATCATTCGGCTCATAGCCATCTGACGCTGTATCTGACGGCGCTTTCCCTTTACCTGAGGGTCACCTTCCAGGCTCTTGTACTCTTCCTTGACCTCCTGTTTGGTCATTCTCATATCCTTTTCAAACTTGAAATACTGGAAAAGTACGTCCACAACGGCAACTCCGACGAAAACCACAGCTACCTTCATTACTATGGAATACACCGCCTCCGCCATATACACAAGCGAATTGAGAATATCCATATCATACAGCTTCGCAAACTCGGGGATACGCTTTTTTATTTCGCCATAAACAACGAAAACCAGTATCACCAGCTTGATTATAGCCTTTGCAAGCTCAAAAAGGGAGCTTAGGGAAAACATTTTCTTTATCCCGTTGATAGGATTCAGCTTGCTTATCTTAAATTTAAGGGATTCCTTGGAAAAAAGGAATTTTGTCTGTGCGCCTGTGGCAATAATTGTTACCGCCGCCGACACAAGAAGCACGGGACCTGCCGTAATAACGACCACCTTGCCTATTTCAAGCATCAGCTTTGCATAGACCTGCATTCCGTCAATGGTGGTGCCGTTGTTCCCCATACCGCCTCCGGCAAGGGAAAGCCAGTATGTAAGGGAGTCCTCCGCAGTTGTCAGCATAAATTTTGCCATGACCCTGAGAACGGCGAACACAATAAGGATAAACGCCGCAGTAACAACGTCCTTGCTTTGCATAACGTTGCCCTTTTTACGTTCCTCACGCCGCTTATGGTCGGTGGCCTTTTCGGTTTTTTCGCCTGCGCTCTCCGGCATTGTGATCCCCCCTTTTTACTCAAAGCAAACCCATAAACTTATTGCCCCGGTATGAGGGGAAGCACTCCCTCAAGCGTTTCAAGCCATATATCCATAAATTTGTCGATAAAATTCGACATCGGAACTGCCAATAGAAAAAGAACAAGAAATCCGAAGCCCACCTTAAGCTGAATATTAACGACCATGATCTGTATCTGCGGCACTGATTTCATAAGTACGCCTACGCAGAACTGAAGTATAAGCTGGGAAGCGATTATAGGCATCGCTATCTTGAGAACAAGTCCCAGTACCACGGAAAAATATTCAACAACAGTAATTGCAAAATTCGGATCAAGACCCCCCGTGCCAAGTGGGATAATATCGTAGGAACGCACGAAAAGCTCTATATATGTCATATGAGCGTTTGTCACGAAAAAGTAAAGATACATCATAAAGCTTACAAAGGAGCCCATGATAGACATCTGCATATTGGTTCCCGGGTCGAACACCTTAGCCATACCCAGACCTGCCTGCATATCCATTATTTCGCCGCTCATCTGAACGCTGTAAAAAAACATATCGGTAATAAAACCGAGAACAACTCCGACAATGCCCTCTCTGAGTATCATCATCAGATAAACGCCTGCCGCAGCCCCCGTGTTGACCGCTTCCGGCTGCCTTACCGTTATAACGATAAGTGAAATAAGCAGGCAGCATATGACCCTTACCATTGACGGGATATTTCTTCGCGACAAAATAGGGTTAAATGCAAAAATACCGAGAACTCTTGAAAAAACCAGCAGATTGGTCTCAAAATTATCGAAAACAAGGCTGTAAAAATCCACTTTCTCAGCCCTCCGCTTAAATTGTGACCGTCTGCTGACTTACCTGCGTGATAATATCAAAAATGTCGTAAACAAAGTCGTTCATGGAGCTTATCATCATAGGCGCCATAAGCAGAAGCAGCACCGCAATAGTCAGCGCCTTCGGAACAAACGAAAGGGTCTGTTCGTGTATCTGCGTAGCCGCCTGCAATATAGATATAACAAGTCCGACGATCATGCTTATGAGCAGCAGCGGTCCTGCCAGCTTAATTGAAAGCATAAGTGCGTCCCTGAATATCTGTACAACCATATCCTGAGTCATTTTCCGCCGCCTCCCTACAGGTTGAAGCCGTTTGCAAGAGAACCTACAAGCAGCGTCCAGCCGTCTACAAGAACAAACAGCAGTATCTTAAACGGGATCGAGATGGTAGTCGGCGGAAGCATCATCATACCCATTGACATAAGCACCGTTGAAACAACGATGTCTATGATAAGGAAGGGTATGTAAAGCAAAAAGCCGATCTCAAAGCCTATTTTTATCTCACTGAGAATGAATGCCGGAACTACGGTAATAAAGCTTACCTCGTTAACAAATTCCTCTTCGGTCTCCGCCTCTATCTCTGTGCCGGAAAGCTCAAGAAAGAAGTTCATTGACTCGTTGGAGGTATTTTTCAGCATCCATTTTTTCAAGGGAACGGAAGCAGCCTTGACCGCCTCCACCGACGTATATTCGCCTTCTTTATAGGGTACATACGCCGTCTCGTTCATCTCCGATATTACGGGAGACATTATAAAAAGCGTAAGGAACAGCGCAAGACCTATCATTACCTGATTCGGAGGTGTCTGCTGAACGCCCATAGCGTTTCTCAGAAGTGAGAAGGAGATAATGATCCTTGTAAAGCAGGTCATCATCACCAGTATGGACGGCGCAAGAGACAGTATCGTTATCAGTATAATAAGGTCTATGGTGTTTGTGCTGTTGTTAACGTCAAGGAGGTCAAGCAGACTTTCCGTATCGGTGTCATTGTCCGTAACAGGCTCATCGTAGGGCAGCTCGTTGTCTGCCGCTTCCTGCACCTGTTCGTCCGGGTCCTGAAGCTCCTGTGTCTGCTGGGGAACGGAGGTCTCAACATTAGGGATAGTTGTGACCAAGCCTGTTTCCGCCGAAACACTTACCGACGGAAAGAGCATAACTCCGGCAGCCATTACGCCAATGACTGAAACAGCGGCGGCAAATTTCCGCAAAACCCTTCTATTAAAAATCGCTGTTTTCATCACTTCCGTAACCGTCCTCCTGTTCCGAAACGTCCTTTTCTCCGCCCGAAGGGGCATTGTTTTTACCCGATATAACGCTTTTCAGACTTTCCATAAAGCTGCCGCCGCCCGTCGGAGCGTCCGCTGTCATTTCAGCAACGTCATCCTCGTCAAGGTCGGCAAGCTTTGAAACGGAATTCGGGGTAACGCCCAGAAGCATTATCTTCTTTCCGACCTTTACCACAAGAAGCTGCTTATCCTGAGCTATACCCATACATTCGATTATTTTTATCCCGTTCTGCGCACCGTTCCAGCCTGTGCTGCGAAATTTTTTATTCAGCCACTTCGTCGCATAATATGTTAGAAAAATAAGTCCTATTACGCCGAGAAGCGCACAAATGACCATTAAAATATCAGACACGCCGCAACCTCCGCACAGAACAAAACCGCTTAACCGAGAACCTTCTGAACAGTCTGGAGAATTCTGTCAGGCTTAAAGGGCTTAACGATAAAGTCAAGAGCGCCCAGCTTGATAGCCTCAACGACCATAGCTTCCTGACCCATAGCGGAACACATAACTACCTTTGCGGAAGGGTCGCTTGCCTTGATGTCTCTGAGAGCCTCAATACCTGTCTTGTTGGGCATTGTAATATCCATAATAACAAGGTCGGGGTGCTCGTTTGCATATGTATTGCAGGCAATTTCCCCGTCTGCAGCCTCAATAATGTTGGTGTAGCCGTTCTTTGTGAGAGCGTCCTTGATCATCATTCTCATAAAAGCTGCGTCGTCTACAAGCATAATCTTCTTATCCATAGCGATTTACTCCTTACCTAAATTATCTAAAAATTTGGATTTTATAATTTCTGTAACTCTTACGGCAAAGTTGTCGTCAATAACAACAACGTCTCCCTTTGCGATAAGATTGCCGTTAACGATAATATCGACGGGCGCACCTGCCTGTCTTTCAAGCTCGATTATGGTTCCCTGTGTAAATTCAAGTATCTCCTTCACCTTTTTGGTAGTGGAGCCTATTTCAACGGAAACGTTAAGGGGAACGCCCATAAGCAGCTTAAGGTTGTCGTTCTGCTCCTTTGAAAGGCTGCTATTATTATATGTAGCAAAATTCTGAAGCTGAACAGGCTGAATATTCATTGCAGGCTGCTGAGGTGCATAACCGTAAGGCTGCTGATACATACCCTGGGGCATCTGACCTGTCGGCTGCTGAGGATAACCGCCCGGAACAGGCTGCTGGGGGTACATTCCGTAAGGATTCATACCGTTCTGCGGCATATTGGGGTCGTATCCGTAAGGCGCAGCGCCGGGAACGGGCTGCTGAGGATAACCGCCGGGAGCTGCATTCGGTGCCTGCTGCGCAGGTGCAGGCTGAGGAGCCGTCTGCGGAGCAGGAGCAGGCTGTGCAGGTTCGGAAGCTGCTGCCGCACCGCCGTTAAGAAGAGCCTCTATCTCCTCCTGCGAAAGCGTTGTGCCGCCTCCCGAAGAAGCGGAAGGCTGAGGCTGAGGCTCGGGCTCGGGCTCTGCCGCTGCGCTGTAGCCTGCCATCATTTTCTCCGCCATTTCCTTTGCAAGGTCAATGGTAAGAACGGATATGAACTCGGAATTTATAACTCCGTCTATTGTAATATTGAATTTTATGCTGACTACGTTTTCGTCGCTTATCTCATAAAGGCTTGTGATGCTTTCGGCGTTGTTCTGAACAAAAGCCTCGGGGGTGGAAATATCGACTGCCGTGTCAATTATTTCGGAAAGAGCCGTTGCGGAAGCGCCCATCATCTGGTTCATGACCTCGCACACAGCGGATATATTCATTTCATCAAACTGAAAATCATCCGTGACCTCCAGCGGCAGACCCATAAGCTGGTCAAGGATAAGCTGAACGTCGTTCTGTTTCAGAATAAGGACATTCTGACCTGCAACGCCCTGAGTATATTTGATCCTGACCATAATGGCAGGTTCAAGTTCGGGAAACAGCAGTTCCTGCGATTTAACTATGGTAACTGTCGGAGTTGTGATCCAGACCTTAGCAGAAAGCATATTCGAAACAGCGGTTGCAGCCGAACCCATGGTGATATTCATTATCTCACCGATAGCGTCCATCTCGACTTCGCCGAAGCCGTCAACAACAAGTTTTTCGTCGCTCATTATCTCTGTTACCTCAATTCTTTATATATATTATCGATTTTCACGGCTTTTTTATTGCTCTTTATGCCAAGTTTGCCGTCAAACCAGATGTTATTGCCGATTTTGACTGTAATATTGCTGTCGATGGGAACGTTAAGAGGTATAACGTCGCCCGGCTGAAGAGTAAGAACGTCGTAGAGGTCCAGCGTTGTATCGCAGAGGATAGCGTCTATCTGAAGCTCGGAATCCTTGATAGCGTCCATAAGTGAAACTCTGCGTTCGTTTTCACGCTTGGGGTCAAGCTTTTTGGTGGTTCTTGCCCACTTGTCACCGAATTTTGACATTATGGATTCAAGTCCCAGCGCCGGGATACATATGGAGACCGTGTTTTTTACGTCCTTTATCTCCATTTCAAGCATAACGATGATAACTACCTCGTCCGGCGAAATGGACTGGACTACTCTGGAGTTTGTTTCTATCGTAGTCAGCACAGGATTGACATCTATGTAATTTCCCCAAGGCTCTTTAAGCAAAGTCGCCATTTTCTTAAGTACGTTGGACATAAGACCCACCTCAATTTCGGTGAAATCCCTGTTCTGATCCGTATAAGAGCCTGCGCCGCCCATAAGCCTGTCCATCATTGTATATGCAATAGGGTTTGAAAGCTGAAGAATACAGTTTGTTTCAAGAACGTCGTCGTCCGTTATGCCCATATTTACCATAGCCATCATAACATAATCGGGAAGAGCGTTGTTGAATTCATAATAAAGCTGTTCCTCTATCTGAAGAACCTCCACCTTACAGTAAACTCTGAGAAGACCTGTAAGATAAGAAGAAAGCACACGCGAATAGTTTTCAAAAATACCGTCAATGACTTTGAGCTGTTCCTTAGTGAACTTTTTAGGCATCTTAAAGTCATAGGTTTTTATCTTCTTTTCACTGGCCTGCTCCTCGATCTCGTCCAAAGCCTTTGTGCCTTCCGACGAAAAGCTGTTCAGAAGTGCGTCTATCTGGCTTTGTGACAATACGTCAGCCATATTTCCGGATCATTCCTTTCCTTGCGGTATAAAGCCCTGTCCAAATCAGATAATGCAGGTCATTCCGCTGCGCTGTCCGCCGGCTGCGGTCTGCTGTTCTGCATATCGGCTATAGCGTCTTCTTTGGAAACATACTCTCTTGTGGGGTCGTTTCTTCCGCTGTCGGCAGCTTCCGTAACGGCATCGACATCTGCGGCGGTCTCCGAAGCAGGAGCGCCTCCCTCCGAGCCGGAAGGAAGAACGAAGTTGTTGCCGAATTCAAGCTGAAGCAGCTCTGTAAGCACCTCGGAATCGGTGAAATCCATATCATTTCTGATAAATACGATCTCAACACGGCGGTTCTGCCGTCTGCCCTCCTCGGTGTCGTTGCTTTCAAGAGGTCTGTTTTTGCCGTAGCCTGCGGAAGAGAACTTGTCCGAATCGCAGGCGTCAAGGCCTATCATATAGTTAATAACGGAATTTGCCCTTCCTGAGGACAGATCCCATTCATTGACATCGGAGCTTGCGCTTGCGGCTGTATGACCGCTTACTTTAATAGCGTAAACCATTTCGTTGACGGCTCTTATACCGTCGGAAATAATATCCAGGATATATTTTCCCTCGTCAAGAAGCTCATCGCTGTCTCCTGCGAAGAATACGTTATCCCTGAATCGCATATAAACGCCCGTGTCGGACATTTCAACGCTTACGCTGTCCTGAAGGTTATTTGTCACAACGACTTCCTTCAGATACATAAAGAAGTCCTCAAAATCCACGATCTCCTCGGTTTCCTCGACCTCAGGAACCGTATCGTCATAAACCGCCGTGGGGTCGTTTTCCGGCTGAGGCTCGCCGACTACTCTGACCTTTGTATCGGAGATCTTACCCTTTGAAAATGCCTCGGCAATATACTGCCATTTACTTGTATCCATTGACGACATTGAATAAAGCAGAACGAAGAACGTCAGCATCAGCGTTACCATGTCGCCGTATGTATCCATCCAGCTTCCGCCTTCTTCTTCGCTTCCTCCGCGTTTTCTCGCCACAGTGATCACCTCTCAGTATAAAAGGGAATCCATCGGGTACTCTGTCGTTTTCGGGTATGCAAAGCCTGTTTTTCTTCACATAAAAACTTCCGATAGACTATTATACCACATTTTCAGATGAATTTCCATAGTTATTTAAAAATTTAATGAAAAAATCTAAATTTTATTTTCGGATTTATTCAGATTCGGAAGAAGCAGCGCCCTTCTTCTTGGATTTTGCAGTCGCAGGGAGCATCATTCTGAGTTTTTCCTCAACATAACGGGGGTTAGCGCCTGCTGTGATAGCAAGTGTGCCCTCCTCGATTATCTGCAGGCAGAGAATTTCCTGATTGTGGTTATATTTACACAGGTTTCCTATAGGTCCGCATATAAGGTGGGCAAGGATACAGCCGTAGAACGTTGTAACCAGCGCCGTTGACATACTGGAACCCAGCGAAGCCGCAGAATCGGAGTTTGTAGGGTCCATTGTAGCAAGCATGTTGATAAGACCTACCAGCGTACCTACCATACCCATTGCCGGAGCAACGGCGGAACCCTTTACCCAGATAGCGAAGTTGCTTTCATGACGTTCGCACATAAAATCTATGGAGTCGTCAAGCATTGACTTTATCTTGTCCGAATCGTTTGCGTCAACGATAAGCATAAGCGCAGACTTCATAAAGGGGTCTGTGCAGGCGTTGGCGCTTTCTTCAAGAGCAAGGATACCCTTCATTCTTGCGGTCTTACAATGCTCTACCATCTGTGTAATATACTTTTCGGGGTCGTATTTTGTAGGCATAAATGCGATTTTAAGCATCTTTCCCACATTTTTCAGTACCGAAGGAGGGTATGTAAATACCAGCGCACCGATAGTACCGCCCACAACGATAGCGATAGAAGGCGGGTCGATAAAGTTGCCGATCTCTCCTCCTGTCATAATTCCCCAGACTACAAGTCCTATTGCCAAAACCAAACCAATAATGCCGGAAATATTCATAAGATAATTCCTCCAATAAATTTACATTTGCACATCTATATAAAAAGAGTAAACGCAATGAAAAACCGACTATTCGGCATTTTCCGGGCTGCGTTCGCCCGTATTTTCGTATTCAGCAGCGCATTTCCTACGGAAAGCGGCAGACATTTCAATAATTTCGGAAACCTTTTCTTTAACGATGTATCTGTGTCCGTTGAGCATAGTCACAACAGTATCGGGAGTTTCCTCCGCAAGCTCGATAAAGCTCTCGTTGAGCATAATTGAAGTTCCGTTGCATCTTGTGAGAATAATCATATGATCACCTTTAACAAAACGCCGTCACAGGCGGCTCCGAAAAAGCATCAAAGCCGCCCACGGCGTAAAAAATTATCTCTTGAGGTTTACAAGCTCCTCAAGCATGGAGTCGGAAGTAGTAATGATTCTTGCATTTGCCTGGAAGCCTCTCTGTGTTACGATCATATCGGAGAATTCCTGAGCAAGGTTAACGTTGGACATTTCCAGCTTGTTGGAAGCTACCGTACCTGCGCCCTGATCGCCGGCTTTCTTTACCTTTCCTGCGCCGGAAGCAGCTGTTTCGGTGTAGCTTGTGTCGCCGTTTTCAATAAGGCCCTCGGGGTTGTCGAAAACGGTTATTTCGATACGGGCAATAGCTTTGAGCTGGTTGTTATAGGTAACGGTGATAACGCCGTCCTTGCCGATATTGAAGGCGGAAAGGTCGGAATATGTGAATTCGCCGAGAACAGCGTCCTTTTCAATGGTAAGAGGCGCAGGAGTTGCCTCATCCTCAACTGTGTATGCAGTAAGCACATAAGGATTCTCAGCCGCTTCATCCTCGTTAGGTGTGGCAATGAAAAGGGAAATGTAGGGGAGCTCCGTGTCCTCGGCATCATCATCTCCCAATGTATTGATATACTGAGCAACGCCCATAGTATCGTTGCCATCTTCATCCTTAGCGTTGAAGGTGATGTAATTTCCCTTAAGGTCGCAGAGATAGAGCTTGCCGTCAGGGTCGATATCACCCTGTCTGAAGCCGATTATTTCTTCGACCGTCGTTGTTTCTCCGGTGTCGTTTCCTTCGTCATCAAGAACGGGAACTGTCTTGGATTTTGTAACGGGAACAGGGATACGGTTTGTATAAAGTATTCCCGAATCGGGGTCGGTATAGATTCCGTAAGCTTCCTGGATAAGGTCGTTTACGTTAATGGTGTTGGCAAAAGTATAGTCTGAGGAAGTGACCTTTTCGTCACCGTTGTTGTCCTCAAGAGCAATGCCGAGCAGTGCCTTTGCGCTGGGGTCGCCGACGGTATGAAGACCGTCAAGGCTGTTGCAGGTACCGAGAACGAATCTGTTGTTGTTGGAAACAAGGTTGCCTGCGCTGTCTATGCCGAAGTTACCGTTTCTTGTATATGTAATGGAATCGGGAGAAGCTGTTTCGGAGGGAGCATTGCCGTTTGCGTCTGCAGAGAATGCGCCCAGTGCAAAGAAACCGTCGCCGCTGATAGCAAGGTCAAGAGTTCTGTTGGTGGACTGGAAGGAGGACTGTGACATATCCTTGTCGATAGAAGCCACCTGAACGCCGTAACCTACGGTCGAAGGGTTATTTCCGGCAAAGCTTTCCGTACCTGCGGTAGCTGTCTTTACGGACTGATAGAAAACGTCGCTGAAGGAAGCTCTGGAGGATTTGAAGCCGTATGTATTGACGTTGGCAATGTTGTTGCCTATAACGTCCATTTTAGTCTGGTGTGAAGTAAGACCCGAAACACCTGAATAAAGCGATCTAACCATTTTAAATACACTCCTTATAAAAATTCAGTCATCGGGCTGCATTTCCGTCCGTCAGTCGGTCGGGACGGAAGATCTCCTGAGAGGTCCGATCTTTTTCTGCAGCCTTTTCCGCTTACATTATAACAGTTGAATCAATATTTGTAAAGATATTCCCCTGCATATCGTCTGCGGACATTGTTGTTATTACCTTATTGTTTTTTACGCTTACAATAAAAGCGTTGGAACCGATCATAACAAGAGCGTCGTTTGAGCCCTTTTCTCCCGCAAGCTCCACAGCCCTGTTGAGCCGTTCAAGAGTATTTTCGGAATCAAGGTCTATCTGCCGTTCCTCTATCCTCTCCATAGCGTGTTTGGAGAAGCTCACGCCCCGGTCTTTGCGTTCCTGTTCTGCAAGCTGCGCCCTGAGTTCCTGCGCAAAGCCGCTGTTTTCGGGACTTTCGGTCTTTCCGCTCTCCGGCGAAGCACCGGTAAAGCCGTTTACCTTTCCCGTAGTGACCGGCATACCTCTGGTCTGCAGCAATTCGCTGATAAGCATTTAAATCACCCTTTCACCGATAGGTCACACAGTTGAAACGGTAACGCCCATGGAAGTAAGCTGGGTCTTGAACGCTGTCATGCTTGCATACTCCGAAGAGGTTTTCTGTCTTGCGTAGTTTCTTATAGCGAGTTCAAAAGGCGTAAGCTTTCCTGTAAGAGAGCCGGGTGCACAGTTAAAGTCGCATATCTCGTCGAGAGTATATTTTCCCGATGTAGTGAGCCAGCTGGATGTTCCGTCGTCGGAAATTATCTCAACTCTCTGTGTGCCGTCCTTGAAGGTAACGACCTCTCCGAGCCTGCCGACGCCGCTGTAGCCTATTTCGGTTATCTCTCTTCCGCTTATGGTCGTTCCGATAACGGTAGAGGTGTTTATTCTCGAAGTTATCGCATGGTTGTGGATATACTTTATATCGTACATTCTTGTTCCAAGTGCGTCTGCAAGAGCAGCTTCTTCGGGATATTTGTCTGCGTCAAGTCTGTGGGGTTCGCAGTCTGAGATGGAAATTCCGGGCTTTGTATCGGACTGTACTTCCAGACCGTATCTTGCGCTGTATCTTGTGTTGTATGTGCCGCTGTTAAGAATACCTCTGACCTCATCGTTTGTAAGGAAATCCGAGATCCTTCCGTCCATTGTCGCAGCCGCAACGCTTTCAAGGTTTGACGCTGTAAGCACACGGTCATATGAACCGCTTCTCAGTGTATGGCTTGAATAGCTTGAATAAGAAGATGAAGAGGTGTTGGACTTGGTGTTGACATCTGCCGCCGGAACTGCCGAAAGAACTTCAAGTATCTCGTCATCGTCTGCAAAAACGCCTGCCGCATAATCGGGGGTATCAACGTATTTTACGGTAACCGTTTCATAGCCTGAAATATCGGGGATTATGGGTGTTTCCGTTTCCGTTGCCGTTTCGCTGCCGCTGATGGAATCTATGGTACTCATAAGCTCGTCAAAAAGAGCGTCGGAGTAAGCCTGATAGCCTGCAGCCTCGGTGCTGTCCTGAGCGTTGTTATAAAGGGTCATTGTTTCGTCTGTACTCCCGGAGGCTTCGCCTTCCGCACCTGAAACTGTGCTGTCGCTGTCCGAGCCTTCGGTATCCTCGTCCTTGTCGGTCTCGCCGCTGCTGCTTTCCTCGCTTGGCTTAAGAGAAATATCGCTGAGAGAATACATACTGTCTCCGTCAACAACAACATAACCCTTGCCCGAAAGAATAAGCACGTTTGTAACTGTACCCGACTTGTAAACACCCTCTGTGTCGGTCTTGATGTTGACATCTCTGCCGATAAGAAGGGACAGCTTGTTGTAAATGTCCGAATCTGCGATGTTTGAAACTGTGGAAGAATCATACAAGCAGCCGTTGACCATAAGATAAGCCTTACCGCTTTCCACAACTACCGAATCAACAAGACCCGTGTCGTAGGTGCCGTTGTCGCTTACCGTAACAGCCTTTCCAACAAGAGAAGAAGCATAGCTTATGTTGGACTGCTGTGTCATGTTCTTTATGCCCTCAAGCATTGAATAAGACGCCATCTGCTGGAGCATTTCCGAATCGCTCATAGGGTCGTTGAAGTCCTGATTCGACATCTGAGCTGCAAGGACCTTAAGATAACTGTCAAAGTCCATGTAAGAAGAAGCGGAATCGCCTGCGTCCGTGTCAACGGTAGTATTGCTGTACTTTGAATACGCACCGCCTACGCCGTCAATAGAAAGTCCGCTTATGCTGTCAGCCATAATTTAGCCTCCTTTAATAATTTCTGCGCCCTGATCTCGTCAGCGGCGTTTATGCTCTGTACTGCGCTGTCATCCGTTCTGCCGCCTGAGCCGCCGAAGGTCTGTTCTCCGCCGTTTCTGCGGTTAAAGCCCTGATCGGTGAAATTCAGGTTCATATAAGAGCTTGCCTCGCTTGGCTGTACAACGTTAACACTGCTCACCTGCACGTTCTGCTTTGAAACGCTTTCTGCAAGAGCCGCCGCATTTTCGCTGAGCGCCTTACCCACCTCGGGATTTGAAGCTGCAAGAATTATTGAGACCGTACCGTTTTCGTCAGCTGTAAGCTTAACTGCGACCTCGCCGAGACTTTCCGGCTTAAGCACAACGGTAAGCTCCTTCACACCGCTTTCGGGGATCTCCTCCGCAATATTCTCTGCGATCTGTACGTTCACAATTTCGCCAAGCTCCTTGTAGACCTCCGCAACGGTCTCTTCGGAAATATCCGCACCTGCAGAAGTCTGCACCTGATAAGCAAAAGCCGCCGCTGTCTGTATGTGAGTTTCCGAAGTCTGTACCGCAGCTGTGCTTTCCTGCTTAACGGGTCTTATGGCTTCTATCTGAGCCGAAGCGTCGTTTATCCTGAGAGAAGCGTGTCTGTTTACGCTCACTGCAAGCTCCGGGATAACGCTTTTGCTTTCCGTTCCGATATAGTCGGCAAACTTCACCGTGCTTTCCGCAGCTGTGCCGCTCTTTGCCGTTTCAAGAATAAGCGCCGCCTTTTCGTAGGACGAAATCTCTCTTGAAAGTATATCGGTAATGCTGCCCAGCTTGTCAAGAGCCGTTTCGGTAACTCCGTTCACAGCTTCGGACGGTTCAAACTCCTCTGCATAAATATCCGTTCCCGACAAAGCACATAAAACAGCCGTAACAGCATCCGCAAGAGCAGTAGTTTCATCATCATCGGAAGTAAGAAGCTCTCTTATCTTCTCCGCAAGGCTTACGGGGTCTGTTTTTTCTTCAAGTCCTGCCTTAATAACATCCGAAAGCTCCGCAAGAAGTGCGTCCAAGCCCACAGTTTCCTCCGAAATGACCTCTTCCTCCGTGTCTGCCGTTATCATTTTCAGCATAACGGTAAAAACAGTCACCGTATCGCCGTCCTGTTCGCTGTCCGTGCCTGCAATGCTGCCGTCCAAAGCCTCCGTACCTGTTCCGAACAGCTTTTCAACTGCCTTTCCAACAGCTTGGAGCAGCTTCACCGCAGCATCTATAACGCTGTCGTCAGCCTTTGCAATATCCTCTGCAAGTTCGTTAACAAGAACAGAAAAGGACTTCTTTTCCTCAGTAACGGGTTCCTCAGCAAGTATCTCCGTGCTGCTGTCTGTTTGCTCTTCGGAAGGCGCAGCCGTCATTCCCAGTATCTCGCCGAAGCTTACATCGGGACTTTCTGAAACAGTATCCGAAATTACATCCGTCATTCCGCCCAGACCTGCCATAGAACTTATGATATTCGCTATGTTCATCATCTTTCACCTCCTTTCAATGTGAACTATATATATAAACCCTTTGGGTCTATACCGTTATCTGTAGGTGCTGTTCATAACATATTCCGAAATAAACTGCTCCTCCGCCTTTGCGACCTTGAATCTGTAATCCTCAAGCTGTTTTTCTTCAAGTTTTTCAAGGGAAGAGACCTCTTTTGTAGCCTCAACTACCACTCCAAGCTGCTTCTGTACCTTTGTTTCCATATCCTCAATGGAGTTTTCAAGCTCCTTTATCTGCATACGGAGAGACTGGTGATAGCCCTTGAACATAGTTATCTGAGTGACCGTCACGCCCTTTTCGGAAAGCTCCCTGAATTCCTCCGCCGAACGGTGAAGAGAGGCTTCAAGCTGTTCCTTTTCCTCCTGCATCTTCTGCTGCTGCATACGGAGATGTGCAAGACTGCTTTTTTCCTTGTCAAGCACCTGCTGCTTGTATCCCATCAGCTTGTTAAGGGAAAATTCAAAACGCTTCAAAAACAATTACCTCGCTTATTTTACAGCGTCCTTCAGCATTTTAACGGTTTGGTCAAAGGTGAAAGCCTCGTCCGTTGCCTGCTGAAGAAAGGCGTTGATCTTGTCTATTTTTTTAAGCGCCTCGTCCAAAGCGGGGTTTGTGCCCTTTTTATATGCTCCTATGGAAACGAGGTCGTAGTTTGCATTGTAGACCGACATAAGATTTCTCAGCTTTGCCGCAGCCGCCTTATGCTCCTTATCGGCTATTTCCGACATAAGTCTTGATACCGACTCCATTACCTCGATAGCCGGATAATGGTTTTTCGCTGCGACCTTTCTTGAAAGAATGATATGTCCGTCAATGATACCTCTTACGGTATCGGAAATAGGCTCGTTGGTATCGTCGCCCTCCACCAGCACGGTGTAAATTCCCGTTATGGAGCCGTTCTCAAAGTTTCCGGCTCTTTCAAGGAGCTTCGGCATAGTGGTGTAAATGGACGGCGTGTAGCCTCTTGCAATAGGCGCTTCGCCCGTAGCAAGACCTATTTCTCTCTGCGCCATGGCATAACGGGTAAGGGAATCCATCATCAGCAGGACGTTTTTGCCCTGATCCTTGAAATACTCCGCAATAGCCGTAGCCGTCATGGGACATTTATTTCTCATCATAGAGGGCTGGTCGGAGGTGGCAACTACCAGAACGGAACGTGCCATTCCCTTTTCTCCCAAATCTCTCTCAATGAACTCAAGAACTTCTCTTCCACGCTCTCCAACGAGGGCAATAACGTTTATATCCGCCTCAACTTCTCTTGCTATCATGCCGAGAAGGGTGGATTTGCCCACGCCCGAGCCTGCGAAGATACCCATACGCTGACCCCTGCCTATTGTCAGCAGACCGTCTATAGCCTTTACTCCGAAGGGGATTATTTGGTCTATCCTCGGTCTTGTAAGGGGGTTAACGGGGTTTCCGGCAATAGGGTAGCTTGCCGTAGTATGTATGGGACCCTTTCCGTCTATCGGTTCTCCTATGGCGTTTATGATACGTCCAACAAGAGCGTCACCGACGTTTACCTGAAGCTGTTTTCCCGTGTTGTCAACAATGGAGCCGGGGCCTATGCCCTCAATGTCGGTGTAAGGCATAAGCACAACCTTACCCTCGTTGAAGCCTACCGCCTCGCCGTAAATGAACTCGTCCGAGCCCTTGCGGAAAATGCGGCAAACATCACCGATGTTGCACTCAGGACCTGTCGCTTCAACGGTCATACCGATTATTTTTTCAATTTTACCCTGATGTCTGTAAATATCGGCGTTTTTGACCTTTTCACGAACAGCGCTGAGATCCATATCGACATTTCTCCAAACAGTATATTATCAAATTAATTCTACTATCAGTCGTTATTTTCCCCTCTTGTATTTCTGAGTATCTCCTTAAGAAATTCAAGCTGGGTAGGAACGGAAGCGTCGGAAATTTCCTCGTTGTTGTCAAGTATGACCGTTCCCTCCTCCGCATCGGGCAGTATCTCAACGTCAATGTCGGGGATATAGGGTATAAGCTGCTTTATCAGCTTTTCGTCCGACTTAAGTTCTCTGGATACCTGACCTTCCGCAAGGGAAATTTTGATGTAGTCGGAATTTCGGAAGCTCTTTGCTGCGTCTGCGATTATCCTTTCAATGACCTTGGGGTCGGTTTTAAGCTCCTCCTTGGTCACCTTTTCCACCATGCAGAACAGGGTCTCCTTCAATTCCTCTTCATTTTCCATATAATAAGCGTCCTTATGGGCGTTTATATCCGATAAAAGCTGTGCGGCGGCGTCAATGTACTTGGAGCATTTTTCAAGGGACTGTCTTTTTCCCTCGTCAAAGCCCTCCTTGAAGCCCTCCGCCTTTGCCTTTTCCTTGAGCAGAGCGCACTCCTTGTTTGCTCGTTCAAGAACGGCTGCTGTTGCGGATTTTGCGTCCTCAGCCATAGACTGAGCGTTTTTCTGAGCCTCGCTTATTATCTGCGCACGCTGACGTTCGGTTTCCGCCCTGCCGTTTTCGATTATTCTTGCGACCTCGGCGTTAACGGCGTCCCTAAATCTTTTTTCCTCGGCTTCCTTTTCCTCCTGACGCTTTCGGCGAAGCTCCTCTTCGGAGCATTCCGCTTCCGTTTCGTCCGAAGGCATTATGACGGTATTGTCTATCTTGACGGGGACGCTTTCTCCGAAGCCGTAAGCCGGGGATTTATATATTTTAAGCAATTATCTCGTCCTCTCCGCCCTTGCCGATAACAAGCTCGCCTTCTTCTTCAAGGTGTCTTATGATGCCAACGATCCTCTGCTGAGCCTCGTCAACGTCACGCATACGAACGTTATGCAGGTACTCGATCTCCTGCTGTATGGATTCCTGCATTCTCTGGGGCATATTTGCATAGAGCGCAGCAGCCACCTCGGCGTTGGAACCCTTGATAGCAACAGCAAGGTCTTTCGTTTCCACATCTCTGATGAAACGCTGTATGGACATGGAGTCCAGACCAAGGATATCCTCGAATACGAACATCTTTTTCTTGATCTCGTCCACGAGAGCAGGGTCTCTGGAAGACAGCTCGTCGAAAATGTATTTTTCCGTTCCTCTGTCCACCTTGTTGAGTACGTCTGCAACAAAGTTGATGCCGCCCACCGTTGTAAGGTCCAGAGAAACGACCGCCGCAAACTTTCTTTCCAGCGTATCCTCGATGGACTGAATTGTCTCAGGCGAAGCAGACTCCATTTTCGCAATTCTTTCAACGACCTCGACTCTCTTTTCCTTAGGCAGCTCCTGAAGCACGGCGGAAGCCTGCTCCGACTTTACATAGGAAAGAACGAGAGCGATAGTCTGGGGATTTTCGTTCTGTATAATAGCAAGCAGATTCTTGTAATCGGACTTTCTGACAAACTCGAAAGCCTTTGTCTGCATGGATTTTGAAACTCTCTCCATGAGCCTGTTAGCCTGTTCTGCGCCGTAAGCCTTTTCAAGAACGGCTCTTGCATAATCAACGCCGCCCTCGGTTATTACCTTCTGAGTAAGGCAAAGCTCATAGAATTCGTTGAGTACCTCATCCACCTGACCTACATCCACATAGGGCAGGCAGGAGATCTCATATGTAAGTCTTTCAACATCGTCCTCCGAAAGCCGCTTGTACACATAGGCAGCGTTTTCAGCGCCTATAGTCGTAACTACTATCGCAGCCTTCTGGATAGGGGTAAGTTCTTTTATATCAGCCATAGATCAATCCTCCCCCTCTTCCTTCATCCAGTTTTTAAGCAGCTGGGCAACAATATCGGGACTGTTCTTTGCAAAATCGCTGATCTCCCGTCTGATAACGGTCTCCTTTGTTTCCTCGCCGGAATCCAGCAGACTGGGTACCTCCACAGGACTTCCGTCCAGATTGAGGTTGAAGGTATCCACGATCTCGTTCTCCGGTCCCTCCTCCGCAGCGCTTGCCGCAAGCACCTGCTGCTCGAATTTCATACGCTTTGTCTTTGCGCTTCTTGAAGTAATGAGCAGAATAACAGCGATAATGATAAGCAGTATAAGCAGTATCGCCGCAGCAGCAACAAGCTGGTTAAAGGTAAGACCGAACAGGTACACGGGAGCGGTCTCGATCTCAAGAGTATCATCAAATTTCGGGAAATTGGTAACCGTAACAACTTCCTGCGCCACCTCGGGATTAACTCCGCCGGCATTTGCAACAAGATTTACAAGATCCAGCTTCTGTGCCTCGGAGATATAGTCAGTGTAAACTACTACAGCAATGGAAAGGCTTTCGATATCCGCACCTGCCTTTTCGATCTGTTCCTTGTAGGTATCTACCAGATATGTGTTTGAAACGGAACTTTCCGACCAAGCGCCGTTGCCGTTTGTATCGCCTGTAGGGTAGGTGTCGTCGGCATTTGTTTCAACGCCCACAACGCCGCCGTCAACGGTAGTTCCGCCCGAAGCCTCGGTAGCGTCGCCGTGCTGGAGAACGCCGGTGTTTCCGTTGCCGTCTGCGGAATAATTTGTGTTTTCCGAAACCTTTTTATCAAAGTCAAGCACACTGTTTACCGCAACGGAAACTCCGTCTTCGCCGTAAATGGGAATAAGAAGCTCAAGTATCTTATTTTTTATGGTATTTTCAAGATTCGTCTTGAAGGCGAACTTTCTTGTTTCATCGGCTACAACGTCAATGGGTGTTTCCCCTGCTATCTGAGGTATTCCGTAGCTGTCGGTTATGGAGATATTTTCCTCGGCAAGTCCGCTGTAGCTCATCTGAACGATATGGGTTATACCCTC
Organism: Oscillospiraceae bacterium; assembly: GCA_051881775.1. Taxonomy (GTDB): domain Bacteria; phylum Bacillota; class Clostridia; order Oscillospirales; family Ruminococcaceae; genus UMGS363. The sequence continues at coordinate 28,141 of JBJEQN010000011.1, forward strand.
TATCTGTTCGTTGGTAAGAGTTACATTCTTGGCAAGATACACAACGACCGCAGCCGTGGGGTACTGCCTGAGCGAAGAAATGACCGTATTTTTCTGTTCCGGTATAGAGAGAGTGACCGTAGCCTTTTCAACGCCCTCCAAAGAGCCGATTATGGCACTGAGACGGCTTTCAAGAGCCATTCTTGCATATTCCTTCTTCTCCGATTCGGTGGAGAACATATCAACATTGGAGGTATAAAGCTCGTATGTAAGGTTGCTCTTGGGGTAGCCAAGCTGTGCCATCTGCATAGTCAGCGTGTCCTCCGTTCCCTTAAGAACGGTAACGGTGCCGCCCGATTTAAGGCTTACATCGTAGCCCAGCTCCTGTATCTGCGCAGCGATTTCCGAAGCCTCTGCGGTTTCCAGACCCTCATAAAGGACAACATAATCCTTTTTGTTAAGGATAATTGCTACTATGACAGCAATAAGGACTATTGCAACAAGCACCGCTATATATGCGATCTTTCTTTTCTTTTCCTGGGCGTCCCAGAACTGCTTAAAAGAAGTCTGTATCTTTGAAAGCTGTTCTTTCATATCCATTTTATGATTTTTCCTTCCCGAATTATATGCAGCGGCGGTCATGAGCCATAGAAAGCGCCGCTATGCCGCAGTATAATTTACATTGAAATCTGAAGCACCTGATTATAAGCGTCCACCGCAGCATTCTTGACCGCAACAAAGGTCTCAACGGCAACGGCAGCCTTAGTCATGTTGTTGTATATGGTATGCAGATCGTCGATGTCGCCCTGAATGATCTTTACAGCGTCCTCCTGGGTCTGAGCCTGAGTTTCCTGAACGTCGTTAAAAATTTCCCTGAACACGTCGGAAAACCGGGGAGTGTCTTCTGTAACTTTTTCAGTCTTTTTCTCCTCGTCAAAAACAGAATTTACGGGAGAGATAGTGCTTGAAATAGGAACTATAAACATAATATATCAACCTTTCCGATAGGTAACTTATCTTCCGTTAAGGCTCATAGCCTTTGTGAGCATAGCCTTGACCGCTGCAATGGCGGATGCGTTGGCTTCATAGGAGCGCTGCGCAGCAAGGAGGTCTATCTGCTCCTTAGCGTTGTCAACGTTGCTCTTGTATATGTATCCGTCCTCGTCCGCAAGGGGGTTGTCCGGCTCGTAAACGGGAACAAAGGGAGCGTCGTCGTCAATGACCTGTGCAACGGTAACGCCTGCGTACTTGTATTTGTCCTTACGGCTAAGGTAATAAGTACCTTTGCTGTACTTGGGAGCATCATCATCTTCCGAAAACTTGTCAAGAACGTCGCTGAATTTCTTTTTTTCGGAGAATACCACAAGCTGGCGGCAGTAAGGGTCTGCCCCCACAGCTGTGTTGTAGGTCTCCTGGTTGGCGATGTTCTGAGAGATTATATCCATTCTCAGACGCTGCGCCGAAAGAGCGGAGCCGCCTATATCAAGAGAGCTTAAAAACGACATAAGAACGCCTCCTCACATCACTTTGAGATAGCCGACCGTATCATGGCGTAGTTGTTGTTCATCTGATCCATCATAGCGCTGTACTGATACTGAACATCGGCAAGGTCGAGCTGTTCCTTTTCCATATCCACGTTGTTTCCGTTAAGGAGCTGGTTGGTGTTTGTTTCATAAGTCGTTGAAACAGACAAAGAAATGTCGCCGCCCTTGTCCTCATCGGGGGTATGGTATTTACACTTGCATTTTTCTTTAAGTATTATGCCGAACTCAACAGTCTTAGCCTTGTAGTCGGGTGTAGAGCTGTTAGCGATATTATTTGAAATGACCTGCTGCTTGTACCATGCAGCGTCAAGAGCCTGCTCCGAAAGGCTCTGTATTTTACTGTCAAAAAGACCCATAATATGACCATACTCCCTCCCTGCAGGGGAATATGTACTCCTTTCGATATATTCAAATTTGTTTTCTCAAAAAATGGAATCTCCAAAAGGGTATGCCTCACCCTTAGCGGAAGATAATATTCCTATATTAGTATAACTTATTTTTCAATTAATTACAAGAGTAAATGTTAATTTTGCCGGGTTACAATATCACAATTTTTTAGCAAAAAATATATGGATTTTTTCTAAATATCACAAGGAATATCACGAACAAACAGTATTTTCCGTGTTTTTATGTCAATTTTTAGTGCATTATGCACAATTTTTTGGCACTTATACAGTCTGAATAAGCGAAGGAACAATATACCCAAGGTCAAAAAACCAGAAATTACAAAAAAAGCACACAATCGGTTCATTACCCTTTGACCGATCGTATGCTCATTAAAACACCTTATTTTTCATCGTGCTTAGGAAGACTGCGCCTTGCAATGGCTATCCTGATTATCTCCTTCATGACCTCTCTGCGGCTGCCGGATCTCATCTCCTCAGCTTTTTTCAGGTCGCCCGGCTCTCTTACCTTTACGGAGATGTAAGGTATTGTGTCCAGAGCGTCCGCCATAGCCTCAGCAAAGCATTTTCCGCAGGTGCAGCAGTGAAATCTTTTCAAAGCGTTCGGAAGTATCTCGGTAATAAGCTCCGAGCTGACGCATATCTCGGAAACAGGCTGCGCAGCCTTCTGTCCGCCGCTGTTTTTGTGCATCGTTATCTCTTTTTCGCTGCGCACAGGCTCTTCAGCCATTTCCTTCACAGCAGCAGGGGAAGAACGCATTTCTATGACAGACTGCTTGAATTCGTTGTCAAGCATAGGGTTAACCGCAAGGTTGCCCCCCGTCAGCAGCTTCATAACTGCGTCGGTCTTATGGGATATATTTTTCTGTGCGTTTCCTGCCATATGCCGCTCCTTTCTTTAGCTTTCTTATTTTTTCTTTACAATTTCGGGATAAAGATATTCGCAGACCTTTATATAATCCCTTGCCGCACGGCAGCCCGGAGAATATGTGGTAATGACCTCCTGATGAGCAGGAGCCTCGGCGACTGCCACGGAAACGGAGATCTTATTTTCCAGCACCACCGTACCCAGCTGGTCGGCAACTATCTGCACCATTTCCGCCACTTCGTTTGCAAGCTTCTGCTTTGCAACGTATTTAGTCAGCAGTATGCCTCTTATGTTCAGCTTTTTATTATAGTATTTCTTCACCGCAAGTATAGTTTCGCGGAGCTGCGCTATTCCCTGGAGAGAAAGTATCTCCGGCGTCATTGGGATAATAAGGTCGTCTGCGGCGGTATAGGCGTTTATGGTAAGCACCGACAGCGCAGGCGGCGTATCTATGATAATGTAGTCGTATTCGTCCTTTACGCTTTTAAGTATCTCCCTGAGTATGTATTCACGCCTTTCCGCAGGCAGCTCAAGCTCACTTCCCGAAAGAAGTATGTTTGAGGTGATAACATCGCAGATATGGGTGGTCTTTATAGCGTCTCTTATATCGCAGGTCTTTTTCATAACGTCGTGAATGGTGTAGCCTCTGTCCTCCGTTCCGAGGGAAAAGGACAGGTTTCCCTGGGGGTCCATATCTATTGCAAGGACGGACTTGCCCCTGCTTCTGAAAATACCTGCAAATGCAGCGCAGGTGGTAGTTTTGCCCACGCCGCCTTTCTGGTTAGTTACAACAATTACGGTAGCCAATTACATTCCTCGTTCCGTTAAAACATTTTGCTGTTTCTTTCCTTTAGCTTTTCCCTTTCGGCAAGCTGACATTCAAAAACATATCTTGCAAGCCGTTCCTCCTGCGCCTGAGTTATGTTAAGGAAACGGCAGCCGTAGCCGTCCACTATATCGCTGTCAGGCTTTTTCTGCGCTCTGAGTATATCCGTAAGCAGCTCCATTTCTCCTTCCATAAAGCTCAGCATGACCTGATCGCCCTCTTCAAAATCGAAGTCGGAGCGGAAATAAACGCCGCCAAGGTTAAGATTCACCACGCCCACCGTCACAGGCTCGTCAAAGGTGACCATTTCCTCGTTGCGGATATAAAAGGGGATAATTGCATCAAATGAAACGTTTATCTTGAAGGACTGACGCCGTTCCTCCAGAGCGATACCCTCTCCCACATGGAAATTTATCTGATATTCCGTGGAAAGGTCGATGGAAGTGGTATACTTCATTCTTGTTCCGTTTATATATTCAAAGATGACATCGATATATTCTCCCTTTGAGATAAGAGGGAATCCCGAGCCTTTGAGCATGACCAGATCCTGACCCTTTATCTTGAAAAAGTCCTTGGGAAAGGACACCGATTTGGTCGTTACCAGCAGCCGTCCTTTCTGGTCATAAATCAGAACTCTGCTGATCTTATCTTTATTTATCATCTGAGTTTCCCCCGTCGACGCTTCGTATATATATCTTTATCCGCCGTAAAGCGCAGGCTTCTGTGCGCTTATGCGGAGCAATGTTCTTCTTCAGGATATAAAGTGATATATGATTAATTATAGCCGAAAATCCGTCATTTTGCAACTGTTTTCCACAATGTTGTACATTCTTATGCAAACGGCTTTTATTTTTTAGTGATTTATAACAAAACCCCGTGGGGCGCTGTACAATTCCGCCTTCGGATAGTATAATAATATTAGAGAAAAACCGATAAAATCACAGCATACAGCTGAAAGGAGGGCAAAGCGTGAAGAAGACCTTTCATGTCAACGAAAAGATAATATCCGCAAAGTACAACCGCAGGCTTTTTCTTGTTAACCTGCCCTCTCTTAGCGTTCTTGTATCTCTCCTTGCCATAGTGCTTATTTTCAGCGTTTTCGGCAATGTTTCCATACCCGAAGCCATGTACCGCTATATTTTTTACGGCACATATTTCTGTGTGCTTTACAGCTTTGTGACCTGCCTTATAGGTTCTGTTATAGCGGATATTTCCGTTAAAGCCCACAAAAAGCACACATACATTGAGATCTCCGACTCCTGCCTTATCCTTTCACAGCACAGCTGCACAAGATTCTGCGAGGGCAGGCTGCGAAGCTACAAAAAGCTGTGGATAATCGACCTTAACGACATTGAGGACGTTGAATGTCTGCAAAACAGCATTGTAATAACAGCCAAAGCAAGATATTTCGACCAGGACGCCGACTGGCTTGGCTACGTCCGAACAGAAAACGGCGTTGATTTCGACAACTGGTGGTATAATTCCAACGGCGGAGCAACGGTGCATTCCGCAGAGATAGCGGATTACTACACCAACGGCGAAAGGATAGCACAGCGCATAAGGCTCTGCTCCGAAAAAATATCCGAGCGCACAAGAAAGCGTGAGGAATACCGCCGCCGTATGCTTGAAATAGCAGGAAACACCAAGCACAAAAAGGGCATTTCCGACAAGTACAAGCCTTCACGCAGAAAATTCAGATAAGGGGAATAAAATTCGCTATGAGACCGCTTGAACTTACTTTATCCGCCTTCGGACCCTATGCAGGAGAAGAACACATCGACTTCCGCCGCTTGGGTACGGGCGGACTTTATCTTATTTCCGGCGATACGGGGGCAGGAAAGACCACCGTTTTCGACGCAATAACCTTCGCTCTTTACGGCACCGCCAGCGGAAGTGTGCGCAGTCCTGCCATGTTCCGCAGCAAGTATGCCGAGGACAGCACAAAGACCTTTGCCCAGCTTGTTTTTGAATACGGCGGAAAAATATACAGCATAAAGCGCACCCCCGAATACACCCGTGCTTCGCTGAAAAAGTCAAAAAGCGGCGTTGCTACGGAACGTGCGGAGGCTGTACTCACCCTGCCCGACGGCTCTGTCGTTACGGGAGTTGCAAACGTCAACAAGGCGGTAACGGAGCTTATCGGACTTGACAAAGACCGCTTTTCACAGGTGGCAATGCTCTCACAGGGTGAATTTCTTAAGCTGCTCCTTGCTTCAACTCAGGACAGAAGCGCCGTTTTCCGCAGCATTTTCCGCACGGAGAAATATCTTGCCCTGCAAAAGCGTATCCGTGAGGATCTTGACCTTGCGGACAAAAGCAGAAAAGCCGCCTCGGATGAGCTGTCAAGGCAAATTTCCGCTATTTCCTGCGGTACAAGCTGTCCTTACGTCGAAAAACTGGCTGAAATGAAAGAAACCCCCCTTTTATTCGGAACGGAGGAGATACTCTCTCTTGCAAAAAGCATTTCAGACTCGGACAAGGCTTCTGCAAAGGCTGCGGAGGAACGCCTTAACGCTCTCGGCAAAAGCCTTGAAGAAATAAGCGTAAGGCTGGGTCGTGCGGAGATGCGGCAAAGCGCCCAAAAGAAGCTTGAAGCCGCAGAAAAGGAGCTTGAAGCCAAAACTGCGGAACGCCCCACCCTTGAAGCCGCCCTTGCCGAAGCGGAAAAGGCATATCCCGAATGTGAAAGCCTTGCAGCGGAAATAAGCCGTGAAAAGGAACGGCTTGCGGACTACGGCGCTTTGAAAAAATACCGTTCGGACAAGGCTGCCGCAGAAAAGGAGCAAAGCCGCAATGCCGCTCTTAAAGCAGAAGCGGAAGAAAAGTCTGCGGCGGTATCAAAGCAGCTTGGAGAATACCGTCTTGAACTTGATACGGTAAAAAGCGCATCTGCCGAATATGAACGCATAATGGCGCAGAGAAGCATTGCCGCCCGTGAGATAAATCAGCTTAAAGCCCTTGCCGACGAGGTAAAAAAGCATATGGACCTTGAAGCCGAAGCGGAGAATGCAAGGCAGGCTTACATTGCCGCAGAAGCCGAGGCAGAGCAAGCAGAAGCCCTGTACCGACGCATGGAAAAGCTGTTCCTTGACGAACAGGCGGGAGTGCTTGCAAAGGGACTTTCGGAGGGTATGCCCTGTCCCGTCTGCGGCTCGGTATCCCACCCCTGTCCTGCGGTATTTTCCGACAAGGCACCCTCGGAACAGCAGCTTGACAAGGCACGGACGGTCTCTGCCGATGCAAGAAAGAAAGCCGCCGAAGCCAGCCGCAACGCAGGAGAGCTTACAGGCAGAAGCGACACCCTTAAATCCGCAGTAACGGAAAAAGCGGAGGAACTTCTCGGCAAAACCGAGTTTGAGAACATCAAGGCTGTGATAAAGGAACGCTACAAATCGGCGCAGGAACACTATAAACAGCTTACCGAAGCTGCGGCAGCGGAAGAAGCCAAGGAAAAGCGCCGTCTTGCCCTTGAAAAGCTGATACCCGAAGCCGAAGCGGAGCTGAAAAGCCTTGAAAGCGCAGTATCGGGTCACGCAAGCCGCATCGCCGCCCTTGAAGCGGAGATAAAGGCTGTTGAAGAAAATATCGTCAAGCTGTCCCGTACCCTTAAATATCCCGATGAAAAGGAAGCCAAGGAGCATATAGCCGCTCTTGAAAGCAAAAAGGAGCTTATAAAAAGCCGTTACGAGGGGGCTAAGAAAGCCTTTGAACTGCTTGACGGTGAAATAAAGAGCCTTTCCTCCGCCGCAGACGCCTACAAAACTCAGCTTGAAAACACGGAAAAGGAGGATACCGCCGCACTTGCCGAAGAAAAGCGCACCCTTACCGAAGAAAAGCAGGCTCTTGACAGGCAGCGTGTAGAAGCCCTGTCCCGTCTTGCCGCAAACAGCGCCGCAGAAGGACGCATTTTCTCTGCCGCAGCGGAGCTTGAAAAGCAGGAAAAGCGCTGCTCAATGCTGCGCCCTCTCAGCGACACCGCAGGGGGAACTATTACGGGCAAGGAAAAAATAACCCTGGAGACCTACGTTCAGACGGCATATTTCAAGAAAATAACCGACCGCGCCAACGTGCGTTTCCTTGAAATGAGCGACGGCAGATACGAGCTTGTGAGAAGCACCGAAGAAGGCGGTCTGCGAGGCAAAAGCGGTCTGGAGCTTGACGTTGCAGACCATTACAACGGCTCTGTCAGAAGCGTAAAGACCCTTTCCGGCGGCGAAGCCTTTGAAGCCTCCCTTTCCCTTGCTCTGGGACTTTCCGACGAGATACAAGCCTCCGCAGGGGGCATACGCCTTGACACGATGTTTGTGGACGAAGGCTTCGGCACTCTTGACGAGGAGGCGCTGAACCGTGCGGTGAACGCTCTTTGCAGGCTTTCCGCAGGGGGCAGGACGGTGGGCATTATCTCCCACGTTGCGGAGCTTAAGGACAGGATAGAAAATCAGATTGTCATCTCAAGAGACAAGCGCTCGGGATGCAGCCATATAAGAGTGGAGTGTGGAGAGTGAAGAGTGGAGAGTGGAATGTGAAAAGTGGAGTGTGGAAAGTGGAATTATTGTGTCCGCCTTCGGCGGAAGATTTTATACTAATACTAAGTTCATATCGTTCTATAGATAAATGGGGATTAGTATAATTCCGAATTCCGCATTCCGAATTCCGAATTTAAAAATCTCCACTCTTCACACTTCAAACAGCAAGACGGCTGTTGTACCGCCAAACGATACAACAGCCGTCTCTCTTTTTATCTTTTTATATATAAACTTTCCTTAGTTCAACACATAGATATTAACCTGCTTTGCGCCCCAGTCGCAACTTGCGTCATAGCTTTCCATGAAAAGGTCAACAAGTATCCTTCCGTCAAGGAGCGCTGTACCCGTGTCTGCGGCGATCGCATAGCCGTACACATACTTTCCGTCTGTGGAAACTATGTAAAGCTCGGTGCCGTAGGGGATAATGCTGGGGTCAACCGCAACGTAGCCCACCTTCACCTGTCTGCCCGAAGCCGTCTTGGCTGTGGGAGAAGCGCTGTATGCGCAGGATTTGCCGGTAAGAACATCGCTGTAGGAAGTGGGAACGCCGTTTTCATCAAGAGTAAGATAGTCGGGGACTGTAAGCTGTGAAATGCTCATTGCCTCAATGGGGTTTACCTCTGCGGTACCCATAACAATGACCTCGTCAACAGGTTCTTCTGTGACCTCGGTGCTTACAACGCTTGAATCGGTCAGCTTTCCGTCAACGTAGGTGTGCTGAACCACCTTTTCAAGCTCGCCCTCTTCGCCGTCCACCAGTACCTTGCTGTAGCCGATAACATAGTTGTCGTCCTCTTTATACTCGGTAACGTAGTCAATAGTTTCAAGCACAACTTCTTCTACTATCTTAACACGGCTTATAACAATATCCGTGGAAAAAGTAAGGGGTTCGGAAAGTCCTACATTGATAAGGTCGTTATCGTCAACATAAACGCCTGCGTCACGGATAGCGTCGGCAACGGTGCCTGTTGTTCTTACGGAACGTGTCTCGCCGTCTGCGGATACCTTAACATTATAATAAGGATGGGGATTCACAGTAACTGCTTTTTCTCCGTTTGCCAGCGAAGCAAGAGCAACAATATCGGCGTTCAGACTTTCTTCACTTGGGATTAATTTTACTGCGGTCAGTATTGTCAGCAGAATAATTACTGAGCCGATGACAGCGGCAGAAATATATTTTCTCTTTTTAACTTCCTGCAAGCTTTTTAACGGTAGTTTAATCGGTCTGCTCATAATATCTCCTTTTCAAACTAATAGTTACATTACGGTTACAAACTTTGCTTTGGTACAGCTATATTGTAACCCCTTTGAAACACAGTGCCTATTATAATATTCAAAGTGTAGTTTGTCAAAGTTTTTATACAGGCCGTTTTTAGCTATTATGCACAATCAAATGTTTTTCTTTACGTCTTAATAACCAGTTATTTACATTTAAAAGTCGAATACCGGAATCATTTTCCACAAAACTTTATGCAAACCTTATAAAAAGCCGGAAAAATCAAAAGGTTTGATTCCAAATAGTGGGTTTTAATCATTATTTTTCCAGTTAAAACGACATTACCCTGCCGTTTGTTTAAAAAATTTGCAGTTAAATTAAGCACATTCAACAAAACAAATTTTCTAAAAGACGCTTTTGTTATCAAAAAAGTAAAATTGAATTTTAAACACTTTTAAAGAGTAAAAATATTCTGCAGCGCTGCTTATACTATTATAAATGTGTAGTGTGAAGAGTGGAAAGTGGAATTATTGTGTACGCCTGTCAAGTGAGCTTTACGCCATTCCTGTTCCATTTTACTGCTGTCTTATACCCCAGTTTTTCGTACCACGGCGCTACGCCCGTAAAATGAATATAGCTGTAATCATAGCCCTCTTCTTTCAGTATTTGTGTTACATTCCTGACCATTGTTAAGCCTATGCCCCTATGACGGTACTCGGGAAGCGTTCCCACACAGCCCGGACCGCCTATTTTCAGCCTGTGTCCGTTTATATCATGCGTTCCCATATCATCAACAAGGCAGAAGCTTGCGATTTTCCCGTCTGTATAGCCGCAGTATATCCTGTTTGTTCCGTCAAAAAACTGCACCCAATCACGGTCAACCTTTTCTGCCGCTTTCTTTATTTCGTCAAGACCGCCCTCATAAAAACCGAAGGAAATGTTCCCTTCCACCGTCTTATCGTATTTATGTATATCAAATTCACTGAGCGAAAGCAGCATTTCATCAAAGAACAAGCCTTCCGGCAGGCTGCGAATAGTATCACTCTCAAAAAAATCCGGATATATGCGTTCAAATAATAAAATGTATCCCTGTTTATCCATATATACTCTCCTTAAAAACTTACAATCAATGCAATTCCACTTTCCACTATTCACACTTCAAATTATTTATACTAATACTAATTCCGAATTCCGCATTCCGAATTTAAAAAAACTCCACTCTTCACTCTTCACACTTCACACTTAACAAAAGCCGCCCCTGACTATCAAGCCAAGGACGGCAGTATGTTTGTTATGTAAGCGAATAAACTTAGTTGTTGATGAGCTTGTCTTCACCGTTCCAGCTGTAGAGCTTTCTGATCTCTTCGCCAACCTTTTCGGAGGGGTGTTCAGCGTGGAGCTTACGCATAGCCTTGAAGTGTACCTGCTTGCCTGCAGGAGACATATCGAGGAGGAATTCCTTAGCGAATGTACCGTCCTGAATGTCGGAAAGAACCTTCTTCATAGCCTTCTTGGTGTCTTCTGTAATGATCTTGGGACCTGTTACATAGTCGCCGTACTCAGCTGTGTTGGAGATGGAGTATCTCATTCCTGCAAAGCCGCTCTGGTAGATAAGGTCAACGATGAGCTTCATTTCGTGGATACACTCAAAGTAAGCGTTTCTGGGGTCGTAGCCTGCTTCGCAGAGAGTTTCAAAACCGGCCTGCATAAGAGCGCATACGCCGCCGCAGAGAACAGCCTGTTCACCGAAGAGGTCTGTTTCTGTTTCTGTTCTGAATGTTGTTTCGAGAACGCCTGCTCTTGCGCCGCCGATTCCGAGAGCGTAAGCAAGACCGATGTCTGTTGCGTCACCTGTTGCATCCTGCTCAACAGCGATAAGACAAGGAACGCCCTTGCCTGCCTGATATTCGCTTCTTACTGTGTGACCGGGTCCCTTGGGAGCGATCATGATAACGTTAACGTCCTTGGGGGGAACGATGCAGCCGAAGTGGATGTTGAAGCCGTGAGCGAAAGCAAGTGTCTTGCCTGCGGAAAGGTTGGGAGCGATCTCCTTCTCGTACATTTCAGCCTGCTTTTCATCGGGGATAAGGATCATGATAACGTCTGCAGCCTTTGTAGCTTCTGCAACGGAAAGAACCTTAAGTCCCTGAGCCTCAGCCTTGGCAGCGCTCTTGGAACCGCTGTAAAGACCAACAACAACGTTAACGCCGCTGTCCTTAAGGTTAAGAGCGTGAGCGTGACCCTGTGAGCCGTAGCCGATGATAGCAACGGTCTTGCCGTCAAGTCTGCTGAGGTCGCAGTCCTGCTGATAATAGATCTTGTTCATTTTATTTTCCTCCATTTATATTATAAATTTTTATCTAAAACCTGTGCAGAAAAATCTGACGCAGAATCAGAAACATTACTTTTTAAGGCTTTCGGGGCCTTTCTGGATAGCGATAACGCCTGTGCGGACGATCTCCTTTATGCCGTAAGGACGAACAAGCTCCTCAAAGCGCTGGAGATGAACAGCAGTATCGGAAATTTCCACCGTAACGGTGCTTGCGGTAAGGTCAACTATCTTTGCACCCATAATATCGCAGATAGTGAAGATCTCGCTTCTCTGCTGGGGATTTGCAGCTATCTTGATAAGCTGGAGCTCTCTTGAAAGAAGCTCGTCCTCGCCCAAAGACTTTACCTTAATAGTATCGATGAGCTTGTTAAGCTGCTTTTCAAGCTGTTGTGCGGTATGCTCGTCGCCGTCTGCAACTATGGTTATACGGGAAACTGCAGGGTCGTCCGTAACGCCCACAGCAAGGCTGTCAATGTTGAAGCCTCTTCTTGAAAAAAGTCCCGATACTCTTGAAAGAACGCCTGCATGGTTTTCAACAAGAACGGAAATTGTATGTTTCATATTAAAACTCCTTATCTCAACGAACAATGTCCGCCGATTATTTAACTTTCATAGTCTTTAATTTATTTACCAGCCCTGTAACAAGCCGCTCCGAGCGTTCGTTTGTTTTCAGCCGCCTGAAAATAAACAGCCTTACATAATCAGCCGCTCCCAGAACTGCATAAAGCAGGACTGCATAAGCAATAATGCTTATTATCATAATAAAGCATGGCATTGAAGCCAGATCCTTGAACATATCCTTGAAGATATTTTCAAAAACCAAAGGATTAACGTGAATGAGATATATTCCGAATGAGACCGATGCCAAAACCCTTACGGCTGCCGTAACAAAACGGTTCGTTGTTTTAATGTCCTTTAAAAGCATGAACAAAGAAACTGCCGCAGCAACGGTAAACGGCGAATTGTACGCATATGTGCCGCCTCCCAAATTGGGAAGTACATCTTCTTCAACAGAAGAGACCGTTGCAACATCAAGCAGTACCGAAGATATGCACGGTATCACCGAAGACAGCACATATATGACCGCCCATATTCTTTTTTTTACTCTTATTTCGTCTTCCATGCGCTTTATGAACGCTCCGGCAAAATAAAGCACCGACAGCCAAAGCGTACTGTAGCCGAACACCGTATTAAACGGATCGATCTTTCCGGCAAAGGTAAACGGAAGAAAAGAAAAAATGGCAAAAAGCGTAACTATCAGACAAATAAAACCTTTTTTATCAATATTATCTATAAGTATATTGAAAAACGGAATAAAGAAAAACATTCCGAAATAAGCGGTAAAATACCAGTACTGACCATTCAGCGCCGGCATAAAAACTGCAGCAGCATTTTCGGTTGTTACGGTTCCGGGTCTGAATACCGCAAACAGTACGGTTATCAGTCCATTCCACAGAAAAACCTGAAGCCAGAGAGGGATTATCCTTGAATATTTAAAATCCTTTTTCCCGGGAGAATACATAACGTATCCCGTAATAACGGCATAACAGTTCACCGAGCAGTAGCAAAGGGATTCAAGCAGCCACGCCGCCCAGTAAGCTGCACTCCCGACAGCAAGATTTTCAAGTACGCCCCCCTGAAGGCATATATGAAGAATAAGTATCATAAGCATTGATACTATTCTTATAAGGTCAATGCCTAATATTCGTCCGTTATCCTTCACAGCCGCCCCTATGCCGTTAAAGCGTGCTTTCATTTTTGAATACGTTGCATTCAAGCAGGTAAGGCTTGTCGGACTTTACAAGATGCTCGATAGCCGCTTCCGCCTCAGCCATTGTGCTGACACATTCCGACTCTATGCCGTAAGCTCTTGCAAGCATTGCAAAATCGGGGTTGCCCTCGGTAAGATGAACAGCTATCTGATTGTCCTTATAAGCCTTGGTCTGAAGCTCTCTTACCATTCCGAGACGGTTGTTTCTCATAACGATTATCTTAACGGGTATGTTTTCCTGAACGATAGTCGCCATTTCCATCATCTGCATCTGGAACGAGCCGTCGCCGCAGATAACAACCACCTGTGAATCGGGAGAAGCCATTTTCGCTCCCACAGCCGCAGGAACGGAGTAACCCATAGTGCCCATTCCTCCGCTTGTGAGGAAACGTCCGTCTTTCTTTATGTTAAAGTTGTTGCATGCCCAGATCTGATTCTGACCAACGTCGGCAACGCATACCGTGTTGTCGGGAAGAGCGTCGGACAGCTTCCGCAGAAACATCTTCGGGTTAACGTAGCCCTCGGTCTCGTTTTCGGAGGGAACGGTGTTCTTCACCTCGTTAAGCTCCGCAAGCCACTCCGGTCTGTCGGTCTTTTCAATATATCCCGTAAGCTCGGAAAGAATACTCTTGCAGTCGCCTACAAGGGGAATGTCCGTAGCAATGTTTTTGCCTATTTCGGCAGGGTCTATATCAATATGTATTATCTGTGTAGTTTCGGCAAGGAAGCTTGGTGCGGTGACCGCTCTGTCGCCTACTCTTGCGCCGATAAGAAGCAGGGTATCACACTGCTTTACCGCATGATTGGCGGTCTTTACGCCGTGCATACCAAGCATACCCATATAAAGAGGATGCTCCGTTGGGAAAATGCTAAGTCCCATCATAGTGGAAACAGCCGGGATGCCCGATTTTTCGGCAAGTGCGATAAGCTCGTCCTTTGCATTTGAGGAGAAAACTCCGCCGCCTGCGCAGATAAGAGGTCTTTCCGACTTCATAAGAGCCTCGGCAATGCGCTTTATCTGCATTGTGTTGCCCTTTACGGTAGGCTTATAGGACCTAAGCTCCACGCTTTCGGGGTAGCTGTAGTTTATAAGGGTCTGCTGAACGTCAAATGGAACGTCAATAAGAACAGGACCCTTTCTGCCCGTTCCGGCAATATGGAAAGCCTCCTTGAAGATACGGGGAATATCCTCCGCATTTTTAACAAGATAGCTGTACTTTACAAAAGGCTCCGCTGCGCCTGTTATGTCCACTTCCTGAAAAACGTCGCAGCCTATCTGGTCGGTAGATACCTGACCTGTGATGCAGATTATGGGAATACTGTCCGCATAAGCCGTAGCAATGGCGGTAAGAAGGTTAGTTGCGCCCGGTCCCGATGTTGCGATACATACGGCAGGCTTGTTTGTCATTCTTGCATAGCCGTTTGCGGCGTGTCCTGCATTTGCTTCGTGGCGAACGAGAACATGGTGTACATCACTCTTTGAAAGCTCGTCATAGAAAGGACAAATGGCAGCTCCGGGATAACCGAAGACGACCTTGACCCCCTCTTGCTCAAGACATTTAACCATAGCAGCAGCAGCTTTAATCATTTCAGTCATCCAATCACTCCAATACATTTTATAAAATTCAGGTTTTCATAAACCTATACTATAATATTATATAAAATCTTTCCTGTAAAGTCAATCATTATTTTATTAATTTACATTAGTGTAACATTGCCGTTTGTTATAAGGGATATAACCGCAGTAGTGTGAAGTGTGGAGAGTGGATAGTGAAATGCGGAAAGTTGAAAGTGAAAAGTGGAATTAGGAATTAAGGTGCCGCCTTCGGCGGATTTTTTATCACCACCGAATGCGACACCATAATTCCACTTTCAACTTTTCGCTTTCAACTTTCCGCTTTCAATAAATATTCGGTAAGCTCGGAAACAAAGGAATAGCTTTCCTTTACTCCGAGATTTTCGGGGGTAACGGATTTTCCGGCAACAAGCAGGGGAACATACTCTCTTGTGTGGTCGGTACCCTTGAAACAGGGGTCGCAGCCGTGGTCGGCGGTCACCATTACAACATCCTCCTCGCCAAGCTTGCCTAAAAGCTCCCCGAACTTCACATCAAAGGCGTTAAGTGCCTCGGTATAGCCTTTCACGTCCCGTCTGTGACCGTAGACCATATCAAAATCCACAAGATTCACAAAGCAAAGTCCGTGAAAATCTCTGTCTGCGTAAGCAAGGGCCTTTTCCATACCGTCAGCGTTGTTTTTTGTGCGGACAAACTCCGTTATGCCCTTTCCTGCAAAAATATCATTTATCTTTCCAACCGCAATAACGTCCATTCCTGCGTTTTTTATCCTGTCAAGCATAGTTTCACCGGGCGGCAGCAGGGAAAAATCGTGCCTGCCTGAGGTGCGGACGAAATCGGGGTACTTTCCCGTGAAGGGACGGGCAATAACTCTGCCTACACCGTGCTTTCCCGTGAGAATTTTCCTTGCAGTCTCGCAGTATTCGTACAGTTTTTCCACGGGAACAACGTCCCCGTGAGCGGCTATCTGGAAAACGCTGTCTGCGGAGGTGTAAACTATCAGCTTGCCCGTTTCCATATGCTCTCTGCCGTAGTCCTTTATTACCTCCGTTCCCGAATAGGTCTTGTTGCAGAGAACTCCCCTGCCCGTCTCACGGCTGAAACGCTCAATAACTTCATCGGGGAAGCCGCCCGGATAGGTGGGCAGCGGCTCGGGAGATACTATTCCTGCAAGCTCCCAGTGACCTATAGTTGTGTCCTTGCCCATGGATTTTTCACGGAGCTTTGCATACTTGCCCGTGGGGTTCTGAACGGGCGCACCGAAGCTTATGCCGTCTATGTTGAAAAGTCCTGCCGCAGCCATATTGGGAACGTTCAATGCACCTGTTTTAAAGCAGGAGCCGAAGGTGTCCGCACCAACGTCGCCGAATTTGTCTGCGTCCGGTTCAAAGCCTATGCCTGCGCTGTCAAGAACGATAAGAAATACTCTTTTCACGCTAAAAACCTCCTAAAAATTATGCTTCCGCAAACACACGGAAGCATAAAGTCATATTTTTGTGTAAAAGGTCAGTCGATAGTTACGCCAAGCTGCTTTAAATAATCCTTGGTATCCCTGTCAACCTGCTTTGTATCTGCATAATAGTCGGAAAGGGACGAACCCTTGCGGTATACAAACACAGTAAAGGTGCAGCAGTCATCGTTGGAGTTTGTCTGACAGCCCTTGGTTATCACCTTTTTGGATTTTTTCGCCGCTTCATCAAGAATATCGAAAAGCTGCTCGGAATTATTCTTCTTTATATAGCTAAGGAAGCTGCTGTAAGCGTTTTTATCGGAAAATTTAATGGTAACAACGGATTTTCCCTTTGATACAGCCTTAGCTATCTTATTTATAAGCAGGGTCTTAGCCTCGCTGTTGGAAGAAGCCACCAGCTTGTTTCTGACATAATAGTTCTTGCTGTCGTCCGTTGCCGCAGGTACCTTGTATTCGCACTTGTCGGGAGTGTGGCTCTTGTTCATCACTTCATCGCTTACCATAAAGTATTCGTAGGTGCTGTTTTCAACAAGATTTGAAACGGGGTCGTCCCATGTAACGTCAACGTTATACCACTTTTTATTGTAGTAGACCTTGTTCCACATATGCGATTCGCCGCCTGCTCTGCCGATAACGTTGACGGTCTTTATGCCGGCCTTGCTGCAGATATAAGCAAAAGCCTGAGCGTAGCCCTCGCAGACAGCCTCACCCTTTGCCATTGAGCCGTAAGCAAAATGTGCGGTCTTTGCGTCCTCAACATATTCCGTTTTCTTGATAAGGTAGTCGTGGATATACTTTATCTTTGAATAGGTGGAAGTGTCCTCGTCAAACTTCTTTATGACCGCATTTGCCGTCTTGTTCATAGACGCAAGCATCTTGTCGTAGGTCTCCTTGCTGAAGTTGTACTCGAAATTTATCTCGGCGCTGTTTGCATAAATAGCTCCGCCGCTGATATTTTTCAGGTTAAAGGTAAGCACATCGTAATAAAACATAGTATTTGCAAGTTTATTAATAGTATCCTCTTTAATGGAGCCTTTGATCTTGACGCTGCTCTTCTTGTTGATAACAGCTTCTCTCATCTGAAGATACCATTTCTGCTCATTTTCGCTCATCTTAGAATAGTAATAAGGAAGCATGGATTTTTCAAGAGAAGTCTCCGCAGCTTCGGCTGTAACAGCCATGTCGAATGCCGTATCCCCGACGGCGATCCCGCTTACAACGGAAAACGCCATAAGCATACATAAAAGTACCGAAATAAGTTTTTTCATAGTCAATAATCCTTTCTGTATATAATGTTTAATTTATACCGTCAGTTTACATCTATTCCAAGACCCTTAAAATACTTAAGCGTGTCCTTGTCCAGAAGCTCGGGGACTTTGAAATAGTCCGAGATGTCCGTATCTTCGTAGAAAATGCATATGGTGTATGTATAGCAGCCTTCATTTTTAAAGCTCTGCATACCCTTGGTTATTATGTCTGCGCCGCTTTTCTTCTTTGCGGCTGCAAGCATCGAAAGTGCCGACTTTGAGTTGTTCTTCTCAAAATAGGAAACAACGGCATTGTAGGTCTTTTCGTCCGACATTCTGACGGAAGCGGTGAGCTTTCCTTTCTTTGCTGCGGAAGCTATCTGCTCCGTGAGAATGCTCTTAGCCTCGGTAACGCTTGAAGCCACCAGCTTGTTCCTTGCAAAATAGCTGTTTCCGCTGTCCTTTGCCGCAGGAGAAGAGAAGCCGAAGGTCTGTTCGATATGGGTAAGCCCCATCAAAGCGTCGTCCACCATAAAGTAATTGTATGTGGCATTTTCACGGAAGTTCGTAACGGGGTCGTCCCATGTAACGTCCACGTTGTACCATTTTCCGTCACAAAGCACCTTGTTCCAGGTGTGATGCTCCCCCGAAGCATCTCCCATAACGCTGACGGTCTGAATGCCTGCTTTTCCGCAAAGGTAAGCAAAGGCACCTGCGTAACCGTCACAGACCGCATACCCCTCGCACAAAGCGCCGTAAGCGTAATGGCTGAACGGTTCGCCGTCCTTGTATTCGGTATGTTCCGTAAGATAATCGTGGATATACTTTATTTTGGCGTAATCGGAGGTGTTCTTCTTGAATTTGGCAGTTACCTTTTCGGCAGCGTCTTCCATGCCTCCGAGCATATCCTCGTAATACTCGTTGTCAATGGCGTATTCAAACTTCACCTCAGTCCTGCTGGGATAGATCATTCCGTCCACAGCGGAAAGGTTGAAGGTAAGAGGGTCGCTGTAAAACAGGGTGCCGATAAGTCTTCCGTAGCTTTCCTCCGACAGAGTACCCATAAGCTTTGCGGCGGGCTGCCCCGACATGACCGCCTTTCTCAGCTGAAGATAGAGCCGCTGCTCATCCTTGGTCATAAGGCTGTAATAATAGGGCAGGACTTCCGTTTCTGCGGATACGGAAGCCGCTTCCGCCGTAATTGCGGTGCCAAAGCCGCCTTCCGCAGGGATGACCGCCGCAGAGCAGAACGCCAGCGCCGCACAGAGCGCAAAAGAAACAATTTTTTTCAATTTAAATATCCTTTCAATAAAAAGCGAGTGTATAGTCATTAATATTTTAACATATCAAATCAAAAATAGCAATATATTTTTTGTATTTTATGCAATTTTTACATTTGTCAAAAATAAGCGGAAGCGGCAGCCGTAAAAAAGGTTACAATACATTTACAATTTGCCGCCTTTAAGGTTACAGCCCTCCTGCCGCAAGCCCTCAAACCTCGGTGTTATGGGAAAAATCAACATATAAACACGCAAATTGTTCCTTTAAATAAGTAATATATGTTTATTGACTTTTTTTTAATTATATTGTATAATTTTAAAGCGGCACTCTGCACGGCTTTTTACTGCGGCGCAGAGGGCAAAAATGTTGATAACACTTGTGACGAAAGGAAGTCGGTTATGGATTCAGACGGGTTTGCGGGGAGTTTAATTATTCTTGCGCTTATTCTTGTTAAGGCGTTTACTACGGTGTGCGAATACGCTGTCACCGAAGTCAGCGACTCAAAGGTCAAAAATTTTGAAAACGGAAGCAAGGCGGAAAAACGGCTCTTCCGGCTGCTGGAGCATCCTTCAAGGGTAGTTACGGCATTTTCCGTCAACAGGATATTCTCCGCCGTACTCATAGCTTATGCGGCTGTCATTGTTTACAGCAAACCTCTTGCAGGGTTTATAGGCTCGCATATCCCGGGCGGCTCCGGTGAGGACGGCATAGGTACGGCTGCGCTTATTGCAGCGTACATAATCATTCTTACAGCCACAGTTTTTGTTCTGACGGTATTCTGCGAGGGACTGCCCAAAAAGCTGGCTGCGTCGGCAAATGCGGAGAAGCTGGCGGTAAAGTGCGGACTTGCAGTTAAGATAATTCTTGTTCTGTTCACCCCTCTGACGGCTCTCTCGGGCGCTGCGGTAAAGCTACTTGCAGGTCTTTTCGGCTCAAAGGTATCCGAAGCTGCGGACAGCGTTACCGAAGAAGAGATACTTATGATGGTTGACGCAGGAAACGAAACAGGCGTTATCGAGGAATCCCAGAAGGAAATGATAAACAACGTTTTCGAGTTCAGCGACCTTACCGTATCCGATGTTATGACCCACAGAACAGATATTGTGGGCGTTGAGACGGAAGCCTCCGTTTCAGACGTTGTAAATGCAGCTATAAGCAGCGGCTTTTCAAGAATACCCGTTTATGAGGGCAGTATGGACCGCATAACCGGCATAATATGCGTTAAGGACCTGCTCTGTATGGTAGGCTCCGACGCAGCCTCCGGCGCAAAGGCAAAGGATTTTCTCAGGGAAATAATCTATGTGCCGGAATCCATGAACTGCGGCGAGCTTTTCAAGCAGTTTTCCGCAAAGAAAATGCAGATGGCGGTGGTCGCCGACGAATACGGCGGTACCGCAGGCATAGTTACGATGGAAGACGTTGTGGAGACTATTGTGGGAAATATCCAGGACGAATTTGACGACGAGGAAGAGGAAATAAAGAAAATTTCCGACGATACATATACCGTCAGCGGAACCGCGTCTCCCGAAGCTGTGTTTGAACAGCTCGGTCTTACTCTTCCCGAAGACAGCGATTTCGATACAATGAGCGGATTTATCGTTGACCTGCTGGGACGTATACCCGAAGAGAACGAAAATCCTTCCGTGCGTTATGAAAACGTCCTGTTTACCGTGCTTATTACAGAAGATATGTGCATATCAAAGCTGAAAGCGGAAATATGCGGAGATGACACAAGTGATAAAAATGAAAATAATATAAACACAAAGGAGAAAAAAGAAGAGCATGAATACGAAGAAAAAAATTAGCCTTGTCCTTGCGGTGCTGATGTGCGCCTCTGTTCTCGCCACCGGCTGTAAGAAGACAGACGAGGAGGGTCCGAGCCTTACCGAAGCCTCACAGGCGCAGGTCTCCGAGCTTACCCAGATGACTACAACGGAAGAAACCACGACAACCACCGCCGAAACATCGGTCACCACCGAGGAAACGACTGAAGATACAACCGAAGAAACAACAGAGGAGACCACCGAAGAGACCTCCGAAACCACTGCCGAGGAAACAACTCTTGCTTCTTCCGAAAGCTCAGCCACTACAGCAGCGGAAACTACAGCTTCCACTACCGCTAAAAAAGAGTGGAACGAGACAGAAATAAGCGAAACGATGTACACCACTCAGGCCTGCTACTCCAGAAAGAAGCCTATCGTAGGCGCAGACCCCGTTTCCCAGTATAAAAAGGGTACAAAGGTAAAGGTAGTTGCAGCTACAGATACAGGCTACTATAAGATCGAAGACGGCTCCTTCATCCACGCCGATTACCTTACCGATGAAAAGCCTGCTTCCACCACAAAGGCTACGACCAAGGAAACCACAAAGAAAACCACATCCGAGACCACCGGCGGCGGAAGCTCATCCGTTTCCACCAAATACAGCGTTGACTATACAACAAGATACGGCTATAAGACCCTTACAAAGGATCAGCAGCAGCTCTACGGCGATATTGTAAAGGCTGCCGAAAACTTTGAAACAAAGGTATCCGTTCCCTCGGGACTTCTTTCCGAAGATATTATGAAGGTATACCTTATGGTATACAATCAGGAGCCTCAGCTCTTCTGGCTCTCAAGAGAGATACCCTCGGGCTACGGTTCCATTACTCTTAAATATTTCATCGGCAAGGACGATGTTGCAGCTATCCAGAAGAAAATCGACGCCACCGCAAAGTCGCTTCTTTCCACCGCAAGCCAGTACACAAGCCCCTTCGGCAAGCTCAAGGTGTTCTACGACTGGATAGTTAAGAACAACGAATTCAGCACCTCCGCAGACAACGACACCTGCTCCGTTATCAACGGTCTTACTCCCGGCGGATACCTCCAGTGCATCGGCTATGCAAAGGCTATGCAGTACCTCTGCGACCTTGCAGGCATCGAAAGCATGGTTATTGTCGGCACAAACCCCGACCTTGAATCCCACGCATGGAACGTTGTTTACTGCGACAACGGCTACTACAACCTTGACCCTACATGGGGCGACCCCATAAACGAGCATGATTCCAACTATGTAAGATACAACTGGTTCCTCGTTCCCGACGCATGGATAAAGGAAGACCACATCAACGTTAACCTGTTCTTCAGAAGCAACGGAACGACCATCAAGCTCTTCGACCCTCCTGCCTGCACAAAGACATCCTGCAACTACTTCAAGTCCTACAACAAGGAATTCGACAACCTTGACGACGCCGTTCAGGCTATGTATGACGAGATCGCCGCTGCTATAAAGGCAGGCAAAAACGTTGCCGAGATAAGAGTTACCTCCAGGGAGATCTGGGATACACTCCATTCCGACAAGTATGCGATCGCATTCCAGAACTTCGCAAAGGAAAAGGGCGACGTAAAGAAGCTTGCAAGACAGAAGAAGAGAAGCGAAGGCGTTCTTGTAGTACAGTACGATATTTTCTACAATTAAATCAATTACGGGGTAATGTTCTGAGGACGTTTTCCGTATCCTTACGGGCGGAATAAATTTCTGCCCGTATCAATTTTATCAAAGGTAAAAATTTTGGCAAAAAAAGAAAGGATCCTTAAAAATGTTTAATCTTAAGAAAATCAGTGCAGCGCTTGCCTGCTGCCTTTCCATTGCGATACTCGCTTCCGGCTGCGGAAACAGCTCTGACGGCGAAGACGAGATAGTCGCTAACGTTATAACCTCCGCAGATAACGCCGACGGCTCGGGCGACGCTTCCGCTTCTGATAACGGCGACACCGGAGCTGCAGAAGGCTCCGAAGGCACTCAGACCACTCCCATTGAAACGGAGATAGTCACCGATGACAGCGGAAATGCAGTAACAGGCGTAGGCGGCAACGTTATCACCGAGCCTGCAAACACCCAGCCCCCCGTAACAGGCACCCTTTCCGATGAAGAAATACAGGCTGCAATGACCGCCACCGTTACACAGGCAACAACTATTGTAAACGCAGCGGTAGACAATAGCACAAGATACGCATACAACACCCTTGACGATGACGAAAAGGCTCTTTACGACGCTATCCTCGGCGCCGCTTCTACAATGAACTTCAGGATCAGAGGCACAGATAACGTAAGCATGGAAAAGTGGGCAAAGGTATTCGGTATGGTCTACAATCAGGAACCCCAGCTTTTCTGGCTCAACAGCAAAATAAAGATCGGCAGGATCTACTTCAACGAAACAGATACCGAAAAGATCGCTGCAATGCAGAAGGAAATAGATACTACCGTAAACCAGATACTCAAGGAAGCTAACAGCAAGTCCACTACATACGAAAAGCTCAAGGTATTCCACGATCATCTCGTACTCAACTCCACCTTTGAACAAAGCGAAGAGGTAGGAAGCTACAACCAGTCCATTTACAACGCTTTTGCAGGCGGAACAAGCTCTCAGGGCAATATCCAGTGCAACGGCTATGCTAAAGCAATGCAGTACCTCTGCGATCAGGCAGGCATCGACTGCATGGTCATCACAGGAACCAACAAGAAAGGCACCACCCACGCATGGAACAAGGTAAAGGTAGACGGCGAATGGTACAACCTTGACTGCACATGGGACGACCCCATCCTCTCCACACCCGATTACAAATATATAAGATACAACAACTTCCTCGTTCCCGATGAATGGATAAACGAAAAATCCCACTTCACCATAAACCAGGTAACTCTCAGCTCCGGCAAGAGCTTCTCTTACTTCACTCCCCCCAAGGCGACCGCTACCGCACAGAACTACTTTATCAAGAACAACCTTGTTTATTCCGATTTTGATTCCGCAGACAAGGCTCTGAAAAAGGCTCTCGAGGATACAGCTTCCTCCGGCGGCACAGTAGCCGAGATAATGGTATCCTCAAAGGATATTTACAACAAGATCACCTCCGACCTTAAGGGTTATCAGGACTATATCAAGGGCAAAAACTCCAAGGTAAAGGGCGTTGCCGACAACTGCAACGAATATATGCTCATAGTTCAGCTTGACGTTAAGTACAACTGATGAAAAAACGCTTTATCTCTGCCGCAGCGGCTCTGGCGCTCTGTCTGACCGCCTGCACACCCGTTAACGAGGACGTTGCGGCAGCCGAAAGCGGTGAATCCGCCGTTTATATCTCCCCGAAAGCGGAAAATACAGCTTCGGCAGGCAGCTATGTCCGTTCCTTCCTTACCGAAGAGGAAAAACAGGCATACGACAGCCTTGTTGAAGCGGTAAACGGCTACGAACCGCTGATAATTTTCCCCGAAGGCTTTGACGAAGCGGCAATGAAGAAGATATTTGCCCTTGTCTATACTCAGGAAAACAGGATATTCTGGCTTGACAGCAAGTTTTACTGCGATGAGGAAACAAGGACTATAAATCTTTTTTACCGCTACGGCAAGGAAGAAGCCGAAGAAATAAGAGCGGTGCTTGACCTTGCGGCAGGAAGGATACTGGGTTCTGTTCCCGAGGGCAGCTCCGATTATGAAAAAATACTGATATTCCATGACGCAATAGTTTTAGGCTGCGATTTTTCCGCAGATGGCAAGTATTCCAACACAGCATACGGCGCTCTTGTGGACGGTTCGGCACAATGCGAGGGCTACGCTTTTGCACTGTCCTACCTGTGCAGCTCTGCAGGCATTGAAAACTATGTGGTACGGGGCAGCAGCAAGGAAGGTGCAAGCCACGCCTGGAACAAGGTGCTTGCAGACGGAAAATGGTACAACGCCGACTGCACCTGGGACGATCCCATACTTAAATACGAAAATCCCGACTATCTGCGCCACGATTACTTTTTCGTTTCTGACGCTGAAATAAACGGCAGGACACACTTCCCCGATGAAAGCCTTTTCCCTCCTGCGGAATGTACTGCGGAAGACGGGAACTATTTTATAAGGAACGGTCTTATGTTCAGCCTTCCCGAGGACGGCGAAAAAGCTCTCTCGGAAGCTGTGCGGCAGGCTGCCTCGGCAGGAAAGACCGAAGCGGAGATCCGTTTTGACAACAAGGAAGCCTACGATGCGGCAAACGAACAGCTTTTTACCGAAGACGGCTTCAAGAAGATAATTGAGGATCTGAACGGAAATTACGGACTGAAAATAAAGTCCGCCCACAAAACCGTTAACGATAGTATGTATATAATACACATTTCTCTTGTTTTTTAAAGTAATGTCTGATTGATACCCAAAGGATCGTATTATTATGATGAAACACAACGGAAACGGAAAAAAAATAACTGCGCTTATCCTTGCGGCAGCTTCTGCGGCTGTGATCCTGTCTGCCTGCACAAACGACAGCGGTGCAGACTGGGAGGATACTCTGCCCTCGGCGGTCACAACAACTTCCGAAAGCAGCGTTATTGTCATTGAGGAGGACACCAAGCCGCCCATTTCTCTCTCCATGCCGGAAACTACCACCACAACGGAGCGGAAAACCGAGCTTGCAACAACTGCTTCGGCTGTTACGGAAGAAACTGAGGAAACAACATCCCAAAGCACCGTTACGGGCATATCCACCGTTCCTGCTTCGGATCTTACTTCAACCGCCTCTGCAACTACAGTTCCTTCCCCTGCGTCTTCTTCGGCATCTTCCTCCTCGGAAAAGGCTTCGGACACCTCCGTAACATCCGAAAGCTCTTCGGGAACGGAAATTTTCTCCTCCGAAGTGTCTGTTTCCGATGAAACATCAACGGTCACCTCTTCGGAAGAACCCGAAAAGGAAAAAGCCTACGTTTTCAACGACCCTATAAGCAGACCCTACTGCTACTTCACTCTGGATGAAAGGCTGCGGCAGGCATATGACCTTATCATCAACGCCATAACAAACCTTGAAGATGAAGTTGAACTGCCGGATGAGCTTGAACTGACATCGAAGGAATACTGCGACCTTTACCAGATGATATACGACAGCGAACACTCCGTTTTTTACATCAGCACCCGTATGACCTATGCAACAAAAATATCCACGAAAACCATTGCGGGAGCAGAGTTTGTTTATATTTATACGGAAGATGAAATAAAAGCAATGCAGAAGAAGATAGACGAAGCTGCAAACGCCATTATAAGTGAAATAACGGAGGATATGACGGAATACGATATTGTAAAGCTTTTTTATGATAAGCTGGCAGGAGAAGTCATTTACGACGAGACCGCCCCCAATCTGCGTGATATTTACGGCGCTCTTGTGGACAAAAAGGCGGTATGCGGCGGCTATGCAAAGGCGTTCAGCTATCTCTGCGACAAGGTGGGCATAGAAAGCCTTACCATAACGGGAGATTTTGACGAGATACCCCATATGTGGAATATGGTAAAGCTGGACGGTGAATGGTATCATGTGGACGCTACCGCAGGATATGTGAAAAACCCTGTAGTGCCTTATGTAAGATATGATTACCTCTGCACCAGCGATGAGATAGTATTAAGATCACGCACCGTTTACGAGCAGAGCTATTCCTACCCCAAGGCCGAATCAATGAAGTACAACTACTATGTTTACAACGATCTTGTTGCAGACAGCGTGGAAAGCGCCGAAAAGCTGCTTATGGACGGTATCATTGCAGCGACCGAAAAGGGCGAAGGCGTTATCCAGATAGCCTGCTCGGATGACAAGGTCTTTGAAGATGTTGTGTATTACCTTTTTGACAAGAGTCAGGCAAACGCACTTAACATTTACGACAAGGCCTACAGCCGTGCAGCAAAGAAATATAACCGTGAATCTATAATTTACAATCAGGAAAAAAATACAAGAGTTATCAAGCTGTTCCTTGAATATCTTGATTAAGTCCGTATTAAAGTCCCGAAAGGACTTTGGAGGTATTGGATTTGCGAAAACTTATACCGCCTGTTCTGGCTGCTGCGGTACTGTTCTGCAGCTGCTCCGACAGGACGCAGGATCCCGACGAGCTTTCATACAGCGGAAGCTACCATATGATAGCGGACGGCACCACAGTTCTTATTGAAGAGAAAGAACAGCCTGTGCAGAAAACTGCTGTTTATATTCCCGAAGGAATGGAAACAGTCTATGCAAGCGAGCGCCTTGACAAGGAGCAGAAGGAAATTTTCGATATGCTTGTGGAAAGCATAGGAAACTGCGAAGCTGAGGTGCCGATGCTTGACGACGCTTCCGTTTATACCACGCTGCTCAATCTTGTAAGCATTGAACAGCTGGGCTACAGCCACATTGCTCAAAGATCCGTCGGCGCTTTTAACATTGAACAGGCATATTTCCCCGTGGAATTCACCTACCGCTTTACGCCGGAGGAAATGAGCAATATGAACCGTTCCGCCGAAGCTGCAGCCAACGAGATAATGGCAGGCGTTACCGACGATATGACGGTTTATGACAAGCTGAAATATTTTCACGACTACCTTGTCACCCACTGCGAAAGCAGCACCGATGACCCCTATGCCAACACCGTTTACGGCGCACTTGTAAAGGGCAAGGCGCTGTGCGAAGGGTATGCAAAGAGCTTTTCCTACCTTTGCAACAAGGCAGGCATAGAAAATATGATAGTTACAGGCTCCACGGACGTAGCGCATATGTGGAATATGGTCAAGGTGGACGGTAACTGGTACCATGTGGACGTTACTTGGGATAAGCCTGACGGAATGCTTGCGGAAATGTACCCGGATATGATACTTTACCAGTATTTTATGGTAACGGATTCGGTAATAGAAAACGACCATATGGTGTGGACGGTAGGCAGCGAGCCTCCCCACGCATACAGCAGCAAGGAAAACTATTTTGTAAAGGAAAACACCTATGTAACGAGCGCCGCCGGCTTTGAGGCTGCAGCGGAAACGGCGTTCAGAAAAGCAGTTGCCGAGCGGAGAAGCTCTGCGATGATAAAATTTGAGACAAACAACCTTATGCACTCCGTAATGGGTCAGTTAGCGGATTCAGCGGAAAGCGGCGGAGATTATCTCAAAGAAATGATAGACCGCATAAGTGAAGAATCGGGAGTAAAGCTGAATATAAGCTGGACAGATTATTACTCTCCGTACAGAATACTTGTTTTTTTGATAAATTATAACTAACTGTAAAACACAGGGCGTGATCCACACTAACGGAACCGACAATATACGGGGCTGTTAATGTGAATTGCGCCTGTTTTTATGTGCTGCGGTGATGTATTATAAAATTTGTGAGCGCAGCGAACACCTTAATTATTCATTATTCATTATTCACTATTCATTATTCATTGAAGCGCAGCGCATAAACAAGGCTCTCCCGTTCATATAATTGAAAAAAGGAGTGCTGTAAATATGAATGAAGTAAATAATAACTCTCAGGTACACAATATTATAATGGAAGGAAGAAAAAAGCTTTCCCTGTCGGGTGTCACCGATGTTGACCGTTTTGACGAAAATACCGTGGTTCTTTATACAAGCATGGGCGAGCTGACCGTTCGGGGCAGTGATCTTCATGTCAGCGACCTGTCCGTAACAAGCGGAGAAATGAACATCGAGGGCGACATTGATTCCCTTGTTTATGGGGATAAGGACCTGCGCTCTCCCCTGTCGTTCATCGGAAAAATGTTCAGATGAGGTGACCCCATGAACCTTGAAACCTTTTTCAGCGTTTCGGAGCAGACTATGCAGTTTTTACTGTCGGTAGTGCTGGGGGCAGGTCTCGGCATCGTCTACGACTGCTTCAGAGTGTTCCGTATACTTTTCCCTCCCGCAAGAAAAACAGGAGCTGTCTGCGCAGGAGACATTGTGTTTATGATAATTTCCGGGGCGGCGGTATTCCTTTTCGCCGTTACGTTCTGCCGCAGCCAGGTGCGGTTTTTCAGCGTTATAGGCGCTTTGCTGGGATTTATACTTTATATTCTCACCATAGGGAATTTTATTACAGGCATACTTAAAGCAATAGTTTCTGCCGTATGTAAAATTTTACAAAAAGTATATTCGGCTGTTTTTGCACCTGTTGTAAATTATACGAAAGGAATTTGTCTAAAAAGTTTTAACAAATTTGTGCATAGTTATGAAAATGAGGAAAAAACAAAATAAGTTTCTTTTACCCCCTTGAAAAATGCGGCTTTTGTGTAGTATAATAAAGAGACTAAGAAAATGCCGAAGTATGCACATAACGGCGTTTTCTCAATGTCGTTTGATCTATATTCCGTAAAGTTCGTTCGGGGAGGTGAAGTAATGGGCAGTACATATAAAAACTATGCAAAACAGAAGCAAAAGCAGGAAAAAGCGGAAAAACGCCGCAGAAACGGAGGTCCCGTTATGCACGGCATCGTTTCTCTCGCAGGAGCCGCTGTCGTAGTGTATTGTATCTGTTCATTTATTTCAACTCAGGCGGATATTGCCGAAAAAAAGCAGGAGCTTGCCGAATTGCAGAACAAGGCGGCGGAGCTTGAAGCCAAAAACGACGAGTATGCAAGCATCCTTGCCGAAGAGGACGAAAGAGCCTATATGGAAAGGATAGCTTCCGACGTTCTCGGCTATGCTTACCCCAATGAAAGACGGTTTTACGATACCACAAGAAATTAACAAATAAAATGAGAGGATATTAAAATTTTTTATGCAGCTGGATGTAGGAAAAATTTACGAGGGAAAAGTTACAGGAATAACAAAGTTCGGGGCTTTCGTCGAGCTTGAACCCGGCACAACGGGAATGGTACATATCAGCGAGGTGGCAAACACCTTCGTCAACGAGATAAAGGACTTCCTTACAGAAGGACAGACCGTAAAGGTAAAGGTGCTGTCCGTAGGCGAGGACGGAAAGATCTCGCTTTCTATCAAAAAAGCTGCGGACAACCCTCCGCCGAGGAAGGATAACGTCAGAAAGCCTTATAACAACAATAACGGCGGCAGGCGCTTTGACGGCGGAAACAAGCAGGGCGTTCAGGAAAAGGTTCCCCTTACGCCGGAAGCCGCTTTTGAGGATATGCTCAACAAGTTCAAGCAGAATTCCGAGGAGCGTATGAGCGACATCAAGAAAAACGTGGACAACAAGCGCAGGAGCCAGTCCAGAAGAAAATAATTTTTGTGTGTCAACGGTGACAGTATGCAAAATTGCCTACTGTCACTGTGTTTTTTGTTCCGAAGCCCGAGTAAATGAATTTTTCGTAAATATTTATGCTTTTTTTTGCGGTTGTTTTATGAAATTTACAATTAGGACATCAAAAGAACACAAAAATTTAAATAAAAGATTCACATATTTTGATATAATCAAGTATAGTCCATAATATTATTTTAAATTAGTATGTCAGTGTTTGCACCGACGGCAGGAACGCTTTGCATATCTTGACATTTTATACTAACAAATCTGACAGGAGGATATTATTATGTCACTTGGAAAAGTATTAGTCGTTGACGACGATAACAACATCTGCGAATTGCTGAAGCTCTATCTTGAAAAAGAAGGCTACGGAGTGATCGTTTCACATGACGGAGACGAGGCTATCATTAAATTCAACGCACTCAAGCCCGATGTCGTTCTTCTCGATATTATGCTTCCCGAACTGGACGGCTGGCAGGTATGCCGTGAGATCAGAAAGAAGTCCAACGTTCCCATTATTATGATAACCGCTAAGAGCGAGACCTTCGATAAGGTACTCGGTCTTGAACTGGGCGCAGACGACTATATCGTTAAGCCCTTCGATACAAAGGAAGTTATTGCAAGGATCAAGGCAGTTTCAAGACGTATCGGTCAGTCAGGCACCGAAACAGAGGTCAAGGAAGTGCGTTACGACAAGCTGGTCGTAAATATGACAAGATACGAGCTGAGAGTTGACGGAAAGGTTCAGGATACTCCTCCCAAGGAGCTGGAGCTTCTGTTCTACCTTGCTTCCAACCCCAACAGAGTTTATACAAGAGACCAGCTTCTTGACGAAGTATGGGGCTTTGAATATTACGGTGATTCCAGAACTATCGACGTTCACATCAAGCGTCTCCGTGAAAAGCTGGAGGGCGTTTCCGACAAGTGGGCGCTCAAAACAGTATGGGGCGTAGGCTACAAGTTCGAGGCTGAGGAGGAAAATGCGTAAAAGCGTTTTCTCCGAGTATTTCTCTCTATGCGCAACTATAATTTCGTCCGCCGTAGTCTGCATAGCGGCAGTCCTGCTGATGATCTCATCGGAATTTTACAAGAGCGAAAAGAAAAACTACATCGCCGATAATTCCGCCGATATTATTGCCGTAACAAAACTGAGCATAATTTCGGGCGGCAGCGTTGACGCCGGATATTTGAAAAACGTTTATCTCAACGCTACGGATACTACGGACATTGTCTTTACATTAACCGACTCAGACGGCGTTGCTTTGGTATGTTCCGAAGCACCGCCGTGTTCTCATACGGGAAGAAAAATCGGGGAAAAAACTCTGAACAAAATAACCGAAGAGGGCTTTTACGAGCTGAGCAGCCTTGACCGTTTCTATGAAAAAAGCTACTTCAACGTTGCATATAAATTCGAGCAGAGCGGAAGCATCTATTACCTTTTCGCAAGACTTCCCGATGATTCTCTTAGGGCTTATCTTTCAAAGCTCATCATCATTCTTGCGGTGGTAACGGCGATAATACTGGCGTTGGTATTTGCGGCTGTTTATGCGGCTACAAAGCACCTTATGGCGCCTATAAGAGAAATGACCCTTGCCGCCAAACGGTTCGGAGAGGGCGATTTTTCAAAGAAGCTCTATGTTGCCGAGCAGAACGAGTTTGGTTTCCTTGCCAATTCCCTTAACGAAATGGCAGTTTCTCTTGAAAATCTTGAAGAAACCAGAAAAAACTTCGTTTCAAACGTTTCCCACGAGCTGAAAACTCCTATGACTACCATAGGCGGCTTTGTGGACGGCATATTAGACGGAACTATCCCCCCCTCAAAGCACAATTACTACCTCCATATCGTTTCGGAAGAGGTCGACAGGCTTGCCCGTCTTGTCCGTTCAATGCTTAACATCTCAAAGTACGAAGCAGGCGAAATGGAGCTTGCAACGGAAAATTTTGACCTTATGCCCGTTCTCGTCAAGACCCTGCTCATATTTGAAAACAGGATAGACGAAAAACAGGTGGAAATAAGGGGCATCGAGCATGGCAGATTTATGCTCAACGCCGACCCCGACCTTACAAAGCAGGTCATCTACAACCTTGTGGAAAACGCCGTGAAGTTCGTCAACAAAGGCGGATATATCGCCTTCGATTTTGAAACGGGCGACGATGGAATGAGCATTGTAAGGATACGCAACAGCGGCGAAGGACTTAAAGAAAACGAGATCTCCAGAGTGTTTGAAAGATTCTACAAGACCGACCCGTCAAGGGGTATAGACAAAACAGGCGTGGGTCTGGGACTTTCAATAGTGCGTTCAATAATAAAGCTCCACGGCGGAACTATTTTAGTGCGCAGCGAGCCTAACGAGTATGTGGAATTTGAATTCACAATGAAAACAGGCGTGAGAGAACCGCCTAAACAGCAGAATTGAATTTCAGGGGGCGCTGCCGTGACGGCGGCGCCCTCGATTTTTAAGGAGGAATCCTATGGATAACGAGTTCAACAACAATCCCGAAAACGGTACAGAAAATACAAACGGCAGCACTCCCCCCACAGAGGAGACGGAAAAGGGTCAGGCGTTTTACGTCCAGCCTCCCGTGCCGCCCGTTTACGGACCTCCGCCTGTAAATAACGAGGTCATACGCCATATGCGGACGGAAAACGCAGAAAACGGCAGCGCTCCCACAGGACCTGCTCAGGTAAACCCCGGAACACCACCTCAGAACGGCGCACCCTCGGGAGTTCCGCCTTATAACAGCGGAAATGTTCCTCCCCCGTTTACTCCGCCCCCTTATCCCGGTTACGGAAACGGATATGTGCCGCCAATGGGTATGCAGCCCGTTCCCCCGAAGAAAAAACGGCTTTCCACAGGCTGGATAATCGCACTATCTGTCCTTATTGCCGTAATGATGATAATAATCATTATACTGAGCGTTCTTGTGGTAAAAAAAGCGTCGGATTTCAACAAGACCGTTTCGGAAAACAAGTTCAGCAGCCTTGATACGGAATCCGCAGAGGCTTCCTCCGGAAAAAACAGCAAGGTGCAGATAAATCTTCCCGTATCAAAGAAGCCGGAGATAAGCTCTTCTTATTATGTAAATGAGGAAACAGGACTTCTTACAACGGAAGGCGTTGCGCAGAAAATACTGCCCTCACAGGTGCTTATAGGCGTTTACAACGACACGCCCTACCAGATGACTTCACTGGGTTCGGGTGTGATACTTACCGCAGACGGCTATATCCTTACCAACGCTCACGTTGTTGACGGCGCTTCCGATATGAAGGTGCGCCTTAATGACGATTCCCAGTATGAAGCCAAAATAATCGGCATTGACAGGGAGCAGGACGTTGCCATTGTAAAGATAGAAGCAACAGGTCTTACCGCAGCAGAGCTTGGGGATTCGGACAGCGCCGTGGTAGGCGAAGCTGTAGCGGTCGTAGGCGCAGCAGGTTCCTTTGAAAACTCGGTCACCTTCGGTTATATAAGCGCCCTTGGCCGTGAGATCGAAACGGACTACTCTTCAAGCGGCATACTTAACTGCATTCAGACAGACGCAGCGCTTAACCCCGGAAACTCGGGCGGCGCTCTTGTGAATATGTACGGACAGGTCATCGGGCTTTCCGTAGGCGGAATGAGCCACGAGACCTATGACGGCATAGGCTTTGCTATTGAGATAAACGACGTTATCCCCATTGCCGAAGCGCTTATGGCAAACGGATTTGTCCCCGGCAGAGCAAGGATAGGCGTTCTCTATATTCCCATAACAACAGAGCTTGCTGCGGAATATGATGTTCCCATAGGTCTGTGCGTTGCAGAGGTGGATCCCACCTGCGATGTTGCAAATTCGGGAATACAGAAGTATGACATCATCACAGCCGTTGACGGCATCTCTGTTTATAACGGCGATACGGTGAAGAAGGCAATGAAGGACAAATACGCAGGACAAACGGTGACTCTTTCCGTTTACAGAAAAACTATCACCGACGAGGTCAGCGAATTTGACGTTCAGGTCATACTTGCACAGAAAAACGATATGGAACAGTAATACAACAAGGCTTCGGCGCCGAAATGACGGTACCGAAGCCTTGATTTTTATAACTGTATGGTCTTGCTAATTTTATGATATTTCCTTTCGATAAACTTCTTTGCCGCCTATAAAGGTCGCTTTTACGGAGGTCATTATTTCAAGTGGGTCTCCGTCAAAAATAACAAGGTCAGCGTCCTTGCCGACGGTAATTGAACCTACCCTGTCGTAAATACCGGCAATTTTGGCAGGATTCACCGTAAGGGCACGGAGAGCTTCTTCGTAAGGCAAACCTGCTTTTACGCAGTAAGCAGCGCTTGCAGCAAGGTACTGAACGGGTATCTCGGGGTGGTCGGTGCAGATCGCAGCGTTCACACCGTTTTTGTAAAGAATTCCTGCATTGGCTGTGGTAAGTCCCGAAAGCTCAGGCTTGCCCCTGTCGCAGATAACGGGTCCAACAAATGCAGAAGCCTTTTCCTCGCCCAGAATATCCGCAATAAGGTGTCCCTCGGTGCAATGTACAAGCACATAATCAAGGTCAAATTCCTTTGCTATCCTTACCGCCGTCATAATGTCGTCGGCACGGTGGCAATGGAAATGTGCTTTCAGCTTATGTTCAAGCAAAGGGATAAGCGCCTCGCACTTTATATCATACTCCGGCAGAGAATCTCCGCTTTCCAGAGCTTCCGCCTTGTCCTGCATATACCTCTGCGCCTTGAAAAGCGCCTCACGGATAATAGCGGCAGTTGCCATTCTTGTAACGGGAGCGGAATCCTTGTCGGAAAAGGTGGATTTAGGGTTTTCACCAAGAGCAAATTTTATGCCTACCTGACGGATAAGCATTTCATCGGCGCACCTTCCGGCTGTTTTCACCGCAATAAAGTCGCCGCCTATTGGATTGGAGGAGCCTACCCCCGTAACGGCAGCAGTAACTCCGCAGGCAACAGCGTCACGGAAGCAGTTATCCCTGAAATTAAGCCCGTCTATGGTGCGCAGATGAGGAGTAACAGGGTCGCTGTCCTCGTTAACGTCCTCACCCTCTGCGCCCATTCCGTCGCCTATAAGACCGATGTGGGAATGTGGGTCAATGAAGCCGGGAAAAAGCAGACCGCCCTCTGCGTCAAAGTCGCCCTCCGAAACCTTGGGCGGCATTCCTTCGGAAACTTCGCAAATAACGCCATTTTCCGCACGGACGAAGCCTTTTTTGATAACGGGCGAATCCATAGTATGGATCTCCGCATTGTAAACGTACATACTCTTCCCCCGTTACGACAAGCCGCACTCGTCGTAGTCTTTCCAGCGCTCGTTGTAGTTGTAAGCGCTGATAGCCTTGTAAACGATAAATCCTCCGGCAACAAAAATAAGCGCCAGAGCCGCAGCGATAGGCACTGCAGTTCTCATATAATCCATTACTGTGATCTTTTTCTTTTTCATTTGTACAGGTTTCCTTTCGTTTTTTCTCTAATAATATTATAATGTGAAAATCCGATTTAGTAAATACCTTTTTTGAAAATAAGTTTGGTTTTAACGGGGAAATTGTGCCGGAGAAGGAAGAATTATAAGAGATTTTTGGTCGTCCGTCCTCCTTGACAAAGTTTATTTTAAGATGTATAATGTAAAAAAACAAGATGTGGGAAAGGGGATGCAATGATGTCGACCGAAGAAATTTTAAAACAGCTTCTTGATGGTCAGAATTCAATAAATCAGCGGCTTGATACTATGGATAAGCGCTTTGACACAATAGATAAGCGGTTTGAAGCAATAGATGAACGCTTTGACACGATAGATAAGCGCTTTGATGAAGTCAATGTCAAGTTTGAAGAGATCAATACCAAATTTGATGAGGTCAACTCCAAATTTGATGAGGTCAATTCCAAATTTGATGAGGTCAACTCCAAATTTGATGAGGTCAACTCCAAATTTGATGAGGTCAACTCCAAATTTGATGAGGTCAACTCCAAGTTTGAAGAGATCAATACCAAATTTGACGAGGTCAACTCCAAGTTTGAAGAAGTATATTTCAAAATTGACGAAGTACACGATATTGAATCCGAATTGCTCAACCGTCAGGATAATCTGCAGAAAGATGTTGACTGCATAAAGATCACCCTTGAAAATAATATAACCCCTGCTATCAAGCTTTTAGCCGATGTGCAGGTCGAAAATTCCGAACGCTTTACAAAGCTGGAGAAGAATGTTGAGTTCTTGATGGATAACCTTGCTATTACCGAAGTTCTTGAAGGTCTGAACCAAAGATAAAACCCGTGATTTGCGAAAGGAATGTAATAATGACGACCGAGGAAATGTTAAAGCAGATACTTGACAATCAGCAGCTTCTGCTTGACGAGATAAAAAGCCTGCGTCAGGAAATGGATTCCAAGTTTGACGAAGTACATTCCGCTGAAGCAGAATTGCTTAAAAACCAGGAAATACTTAAAATGTATGCAAAGAAAATAAAACACGATACGGGACTTGATCTGTACGCCGGCATTAAAACTCTTACCAACCTGCAATTGATAAATTCCAGGCATGTTATAGCCGCTGAAATGAAGATCGAAAAATTGACGGATAAGCTCCTTTAAAAAATGATAATAGATAAATTAAGGCTGTAGCTTGGGCTGCGGTCTTTTTATTTTTCTCTGTATATCAATAATTTCAATTTTATGAAGCAAATTTCCCCGATTATGCGGCATAAAAATCGTTGACAATATCAGTAAAATAGGCTATAATAAGAATGTATATTTTTCGGACGGCGTTACGCCGCCTTAAATCGATATAATAAAAATTCAGTATAAAGGAGAGCATTTCAATGGCTGTTAAAAAAGTCAGAATGTCCGCAGAGGGTCTTGCTAACCTCGAAAAAGAAAAAGAATACCTTGTTACCGTCAAGCGTGCCGAGGTCGCTCAGAAGCTTAAAGAAGCAAGAGGCTTCGGAGACCTCTCCGAGAACGCCGAATACGACGAAGCCAAGAACGAACAGGGTATCGTTGAAGCACGTATCCAGGAACTTGAACTTACTATCGCAAACGCTATCGTTGTAAGCGATGACGATATTTCCGCAGATGAAGTAGGCGTAGGCTCCGTTGTTACCGTTGAAGACCTTGAGCTTAACGAGAAAATGACCCTCCAGATAGTAGGTTCTACCGAAGCTGACCCCGAAAACAACAAGATCTCCGACGAATCTCCTATCGGTATAGCTATCCTTAAAAAGAAGGTTGGCGAGGAATTCGAGGTCGAGGCTCCTATAGGAATAATCCGCATGAAAGTCCTTGAGATCTCCAAGTAAAATTATACCGGCAGTTATATTTTGAGCAGATATTGCACAAAGTCTACATTCCGGCTTGAAAGGAATTATGGAAATGGCAGATGAAAATCAGATGAACGTCGCTCCCGAAGCCGAAGAGGAGCAGACCGAACAGGATATTAATATCTTAAAGAAGATCAGAATGGATAAGCTTGAAGAGCTTAAAGCCACAGGCAAAAATCCTTTTGAAATAACAAAATTTGACGTTACGATCCACTGCGGCGAGGCTAAGGCAAAGTATGAACAGACCGAAGCCGAGGCTAAGGCTGCAGCAGGTGACGACGCAGAAGCCTTAAAGACCCTGCTTGAAGAAAAGCGTGAGACCGTAAGGATCGCCGGCAGAATAATGAGCTGGCGTGATATGGGCAAGGCAAACTTCATTGATGTAAGAGATTCCTCCGACCGTATCCAGGTGTATATCCGTATGAACGACATCGGTGAGGACCGGTTTGCCGACTTCAAGAAGTGGGACATCGGCGACCTTGTTGGCGTTGAGGGCTTTGTTTTCAGAACAAGAAAGGGCGAGATCTCCGTTCATGCGCAGAAGATAACCCTTCTTTCCAAGTCCCTGCTCCCCCTTCCCGAAAAGTGGCACGGACTTAAAGACCAGGATACAAGATACCGTCAGAGATACGTTGACCTTATCGTTAATCCCGATGTTGCAACTACATTTAAGAAGCGTTCCAAGATAATCGCTTCAATAAGGCGCTACCTTGACGGACAGGGCTTCATGGAAGTGGAAACTCCTATGCTTGTTTCCAACGCAGGCGGCGCAGCAGCAAGACCCTTTGAGACCCATTACAACGCTCTTGACGAGGATGTTAAGCTGCGTATCTCCCTTGAACTTTACCTTAAGCGCCTTATCGTAGGCGGACTTGAAAGGGTCTATGAGATAGGCAGAGTTTTCAGAAACGAAGGCGTTGATACCCGTCATAACCCCGAATTTACCCTTATGGAGCTTTATCAGGCATACACCGACTATCACGGCATGATGGATCTGACTGAAAATATGTTCAGATACCTTGCGGAAGAGGTGTGCGGCTCAACCACGATCCCTTACGGCGAGCATATGATCGACCTTGGCAAGCCCTTTGAAAGACTTACCATGACCGAAGCTGTTAAGAAGTACGCAAATGTCGATTTTGCGCAGGTAAAGGACACCGCCGAAGCCAAGAAGCTGGCTGACGAGCACCATATCGAATACGAGGAAAGGCACAAGAGGGGCGATATACTCAACCTGTTCTTTGAAGAATATGTTGAAAAGCACCTTATCCAGCCGACCTTCATTATGGATCACCCCGTTGAGATCTCTCCGCTTACAAAGAGAAAGCCTGACGCACCCGACTATGTTGAGCGCTTCGAGCTTTTCATCAACGGCTGGGAAATGTGCAACGCTTACTCCGAGCTTAACGACCCTGTTGACCAGAGAGAACGCTTTATTGCACAGGAAGAACAGCTTAAGCAGGGCGACGAGGAAGCAAACCGCATAGACGAGGATTTCCTCCGTGCGCTTGAAATAGGTATGCCCCCCACGGGCGGTATCGGCTACGGCATAGACAGACTTGTTATGCTGCTTACAAATTCACCTGCAATAAGAGATGTTCTGCTGTTTCCGACGATGAAATCACTTGACTGATAAAACAAAATATCCCCGAAACCAAGTTATAATCGGTTTCGGGGATTTTTTATAAGTATCGGAACTTCAGAACCTTATGCGGACACCGTCTTCAAGCACTTTGAGAGATGTGTAGGAAATTATGCCGTCCTTCTTTGCCTGTGTCAGATACTTTTCAAGGGTCTCGGTCGAGGAAGTATTAAGGGTAAGATAACCGTATCCATAATCATTTGCTTTCTTTACAGCGAATTTTACAGCCACCTTGAAGTTCTTGTAGGATTTCAGAAAATCGGCTTGGAAAGCTAACAAAAGTGCCTTTTTGCTTCTGTCTACAGGCTTTGCATCGGCGTCGGGAACACCTTTGGGGAATTGCTGCTTGCCGTTGCCTTTGGGGGAAATTTCTGTGTTTTCTTGAACTCCCCTTAACCTTCTGTATTCGGTATCGAATTTAAATGAATAATCCATACCCCACACAGTATCTACATTATACCACACATTGCCTATAGCTACTTTATTCCAACCATGTGCAGAAATTCCGCCTGCATAACCTCCTGCAGTGCCATAAGGCATACCGCAGCTATGACAAAGCAAATTGAATGCATCGATATAGCCGCCGGTAACGGCCTTTTTTTCAAAAAAAGCTCCTACAAGATTATTGCCGTTCTTTGCTTTCTTAGAGTAACTCAAACCGGCATTGTCCATAACATAATTAAGAGCTGTTTCATAGAAGCCTTTAGCGGTGGTTACACCATCTTGTTCAAGTTTGCCCTTAAAATCACTTACTAAATCAGCGATCCTCTTATCATATTCGGCTATCTGCCCGTTTGTCATGGTTGAAGTCAATGTGTAAGAAGCCTTGATAGGCGGTGCTCCGTCAGCTTCTACTTTCTTTGTCATAAGTTTTCCGTTCTTGTAATACTTTTCATCATAAATATACTTGAATTTCATATTGTGATGCTCAAAATAATACAAATATGGACATTCCTCCAAAATAGTTTCTATTATACAGCCTTCATTATAGGTTTTGTCATATTCCGACAGTGCAAAACCTTTTGAAGGGTCATAAAAATAGTTACCCTTAAGAATGGCGGGAGAAACGATGATCTCGATCTTTTTATCCTTGTTCACCCTGCGATTCTCATGAAGCAGGTTGTAAAAATATAAATAAGCATCAAGGACATCTTCCTTGTCCTTTTGTCTGGACAGATTTGCATAGTAGTAATAAGAATAAGGATAAGCATTACCCCACTTGTCAAGAACGGTATAGCCTTCGTTATCGTTGTAGTTTACGGCAGTGCTTGCAGATGCGGAAACCGAAGCTGTTTCGGTGTCCGTTTTAGTTTCCGCTGCGACCCCTACAGCTGTGGACTGCGCCATTATAACGGCGGCGAACATTGCGACCGCTTTCATAAAGCCTTTTTTCATTTTGGTACCCCCTGTATTTTGCTTGATTACCATAATCTTGTAATATTACGCACCGTTTTACATTATACCGCATTTTCCCTGTTTATTCAAGCTTAAATGTGAACTTTTAATCATTCGTCCATAATTATTTAAGCGTTTATCGTATGTTTTCGCAAACACAGGCAGTTTGCGTTGACATTATTATTGAATGATGTTATAATAAGCTGAAAAGTGTCAAATATTGGTTTGCCCTTTTTACAAAAAATCATTATCTTATTTTGGATAATATGATATATGGGGGAGTTTGAAATGAAAAATCCGAACAAAATCATTGCCGCAGCATTGAGCCTTGTCTGTCTTGCGGGATGTTCCGCAGGAAGCGAGCCTGCACAGGAAAGCGAAACGACAGCCGCCGTTTCCGAAACCGTGAGCGAAACAAGCGCTGCCCCCGAAGCTGCAGAAACTTCCGAGGAAACAACGGCAGAGACCGAAACCACGGAAGCTGAAACACCGCCCGAGCCGTTGACCTTTGCGTGGGAAGAAAAGCCCATTATATCAAGCCTGCCCTTTACGATCGATCATCCGGAGCCAAGCGATAAGGAATGCAGTGAGAAGCTGGAACTTGTTGAAAAAATGCTTGAACAGTTAGGTTTATGGGAACCTCCGCAGACCGAAATTATTGACGGTGAAGAAATACCACCGGCAGCACTTACGGTAGAAGTGGGCAGCTTTATTGAAAAGGATTTTGACGGAAACGGTCAGACGGAAGGCTTTTATTATGTTCATATCGGAGACGGAACAAATCACCTTATCTATTCCGATAACGAGGGAAACGGACACGATCTGTTAAGCAGCAAAGACAAGTATATGAGTTTGATGTTAATTGACTATGGCAGCTTCAGCCATATCGGTGTAGTAACAATCGACGGAAACTATATTTATGCTGCAGACGGTAAGAATGCGACAGAGCTTCTGAGAGGCAGCGGATATTATGCTTTTGACCGGTTAGTTTTCCGTGATTCTCTGTATATTCTTTCTGAAACTAATAGAGGAACTATGTGGATATGGGATGCTGAAAAGCAGAAATATTCCGAGCTTTCGGCTTTAGAGGATGAAAGCATAACTGCCGAGATACGCAGCGAGCTTTCCGATGCGATAGTTGAGTCCTCAAACAATATGGCTATGCTTCACGCAAAAATCGAATATCTTACAAATGAATATTATGAAAACGGCAACAGCAGATATTTAGCCGATCATATATATACCGAGGAAGAAATAGCAGAAGCAGATAAAAACGGTTATGTTTATGAGGCTGTAGCTCCCGAGTATGCCAAAAACGAGGAGGAGCTTTATGACCGCATTCGCCGCAGCATTTCAGAGGAATTTGTATCCGATGAAAAAATGAAGGAGCTGCTGTTCGGAGAGTTTGAATTTCCCGTGTATGGCGATCATCCCAAGGTGACCCTGACAAATTACCGAACTGTTGACGGACAGCTTGAAATGATGCAGCCTTGGGAACCATTGTCGGGATATGAGCTGCTCCCCGAAAATATGAGCATTCTTGCATATAACGAAGATTCGGCATTAGCTGCTGTTTCCGCTTGTAATAATTCGGGTGACATTGGTGTTATCGCATTTTATATGGTAAGATCGGAAGAAAACGGCTGGCAGCTTTATAATATGGAAAAATATTTTGATTTATTCAGATATTCGTACTGGGAAGATAATAACGAATAACCTGCAAGCGTGAATTATCACCTGTTGCATAAAAAATACATATCACAGCTTCACAGAAGTATCGGAAAATCAGCAATACTTATAAAGATATTTCATCTTTCAGAAGCGAGATCCAATCCCGTCTTGAATGCTGAAAGCGAATGATCGAAACTGTTTTCGTTTCTTCATGAA
Source organism: Oscillospiraceae bacterium (assembly GCA_051881775.1). Lineage (GTDB taxonomy): Bacteria > Bacillota > Clostridia > Oscillospirales > Ruminococcaceae > UMGS363. The sequence goes on from JBJEQN010000011.1 coordinate 70,423, forward strand.
CAATATAAAAAGCCATATAATTATTCACAAGCTGAGATCTGACTCCGTTTGAAGCAAGTATGCTGTCACGAACAAGCGGATTGATGTACGGCATTTCTGCTAAAGCCCCGAGTTTTTCATCTACAGCATCAAGCATTCTGTTTGCCGCTTCTTTATTCATAAGCGTACCGGAGATATACAAAGCCGCTGTGCGTATATCCTGTAAAGCCGCTTTAGTAAAAACAAGCTTATACATCAGCCGTTGATCTCATTTCTTATGCTGTCAAGTCCCTCACGAAACGGAACAACATTTCCGCTGCGGTCATCCTGCAAGCCTTTTTCAAGGAGTGCATACAGTTCAAGTTTGCCTTTGAGCAGTTCGTAGGCTTCAATGCTCATAACCGCAAGGTCACCCTTTCCGTTTTTTGTTATGAACACTGGTTCTGAATATTCATGACAAAATTCAGAAATTTCATTGTAATTATTGCGCAAATCTGCTGATGGTCTGATCGTTGGCATAACAACACCTCCATGTATCAATATTATATCATAATTTCGATATATAATCAATGCCAATGTGCGCTTTTTTTAATGGCTAAAAGGAATTTTTGCTGTATTTGCAGCCATAATATAAAATCACTTGACTTAACAACAAAAATATTATAAAATTAGAAGGGGTAACAGTTTATATGTTGCCCCTATATTTTTATACGTAAAGAACAAAACGCGTTATTTATACTAATAGGAGAAAATCATGCCCGATAATGATGTAAAAAACAACGAAACAAACGCTAATAACGAAAATGTCACGGTTGATACAGAGGACGACAAGGCACATATCAAAGGCGAGAAAAAAGTTTCCGTCCTTGAAAACCTGCGGCAGATAAACGAACGTGAGCGCAAGGCACAGCTTGAAGAAGAAAGCCGAAAGGCGGAAATGCTTGCCGAAAAGGAACGTGCCGAGCGTAACGAATACGCAAAAAAACTTGCCAACGACAAAATTGAGCTTATGAAGCTGAAACAGGGCGTTATTTCCGAAGAGGATATACCCAAGGAGGTCAAGGAGGAGCGCACCTACACAATCGGCGAAAAAATAAGCAACTTTTTCTACCACAACAAGCTGTACATAATCTTCACAGCCTGTCTTGCAGCTTTGGCAATATTCCTTATTTACGATATTGTCACTACCAAGGACCCCGATGTTGCCATAATGATAATAGCGGAGGACGACGAGTTCAACTTCCGCACCAATGACATCGAAAAGCTGTTTGAGCCTTACTGCGAGGATTTCAACGACGACGGCGAGATATACGTCCGTGTAAGCTACCTGCCGGCGGTATACGATGAAAAGAAAAATTCCGTTGACCCTTATTACAACCAGTCCAACCAGACAAAACTTATGGCGGAATTTCAGAGCGACACCTCAATAATCGTTATCGCCGATGAATACACCTGCAAAGAGGTCGATATAACCGACGGGGTGCTTGCGGATATGAGGGAGATATATCCCGACAATGAAAGCGCCTCAAAGCTTGGCTATATGTTAAGCGGCACGAATTTTGCCGAGGATATAAAGTACACGGCAATGGCAGACGACCTTTTTATCGGCTTCCGTGTTCCTACAGGCGGTCTGAGTACAAAGGAAGAACGTTTCCAAAAGAATTATGAAAGCGCATTGAAGATGTGGGACAATTACCTTAACGGCATAACGGTGGAGACCGACGCAAAATATCACAGCGAAAAATAAAACGGGGGTATTATTATGGACAGATTCGACAAGGAAATAAATCTTGACCCTAAGATAGTAAAAGAACTGAGCCTATCCCAGAAGCAGGATTGTATGACGGAGATAAACAAGCGCCGTGAGCAGGCGTGGAAATTTTCCGTGTTCTTCTGCCTTGGCGTAATGGCATTTATAATGGTTTATTACCTTTTTTCAACGGTATATACGCTGCGTTTCAGAGGGCTGCTCCCCAACGTCAGCATTGTGCTGTTCATAACGCCTTTGTTTGTGTTTGTTCCGTCATTTTTCGCACATTTCATGAACGGCAAATGCGTTATGTGGGCATTTTTCGCATACGTTATCTCAGGCTTTGCAGCAATAGTAACAAGCTCCTTTATCAACGCATGGATAACGCCGTTTGCGCTTGCAGGAGCGGTGCTTTATGTAAGGCTGTCCCATTGCTGCGATATGTATAACGCCCTTTCAAAGGAAGAAGGCTTCCCCGAATTCTGTGAGATAGAGTCTGCGGCGGCGGAGGCAAAAGCAATAATCGAGCGGAACAGCCTCCCCAAGGAAGAACCTCTTAACATACTCACTCAGGCGGCTATCCTTTCGGAGAAAAAACAGGAAAATGAGGATAATACAGACCAAGATACGGCTCAAAGCTGACAAGGTTTATCAAAAGCAAAACGGGGCTGTTGTCCGTTAATTAAAATTTATAAATATGTGGGCGGATAATATCCGCCCCTACATAAAACTGCGTATTTTAGCGCATTTATCTTGTAGGGGCGGCTATCAGCCGCCCGTTTTTTTATAAATTTATTAACGTGCAACAGCCCCGTAAAATTTATCCGGCAATTATTATGCTACCACATTCACAATTTTGCCAACGGGGTCTTTTTCAAGGTCTAAGTCCCCAACGGTATATTTTGCGCTGTTATCAGCCTTTGTGACCGTTTTTGTCACGCCGCCGGCAGTATATGACCTGCCGCATTCGGGACAAATGCCTCTGTGTATGGTAACAGTCTGGTAAACGACCTTCTGACCGTTCTGCTCGGCTTCTGTGCGGTTCCTTGCAACGTGTTCGTTCTCGTGTGAACGCACCGCAGAATACGCTGCCGAGGGGTCAATGTGCGTCGCCGTCTGAAAGGACACTCCCGAATCGTCCGATTCGTCCTTGTAGCGCCTGTTCTTGCAGGTCTCACACTCAAAGGAATCAAAGCGGCGTTTCTTCTCCGCTTCGGACATTTCCGAAGGTTCGCTGTCCTTTTCGATTTTTTCAAGCTTGTTCTTATACTTTGATATTTCCAGATTCAGCTTTGTTATTTCGGCTGATTCCCTGTTGTCAAGCTGTCTCAGCTTACGCTCGTCGGCGTCTATACGGCGTTCTATTTCAGAACGGCGCATTTCCGAGGTCATACCGCCGCTTTTTGAAGCATTATCCGAGCCATAGCCCGACAAAGCGCCCGTTAAAGATAAAACTGCCATATCAACACCCCTTTGCATAAATCTTCACTATAATTATAACAACAGATGTACGCCCTTTCAATAGTCAAAATAGATAAATTTTCCTGTTTATATCACAATATTATGCCATAACAAAACAAACAGCCGAAGCCTCCTTAACTCGGAAGCTCCGGCTGTGATTCAGCGGTAAAAATTACTGCTTATTCTGTATCTGATCAGTGGGAACGGTGTTGCCTGCTGCAACTTCCTTTATGGAAGTAACAAGACCTGCAAGACCCTGTATCTCGGAGGGGATAATGATCTTTGTAGCCTTGCCGTCAGCAGCCTTGCCGAATGCTTCAAGGCTCTTAAGAGCGATAACATTCTCGCTGGGGTTGCTTTCATTGAGCTTTACGATACTGTCTGCAAGAGCCTTCTGCACAAGCTCAATAGACTCGGCTTCGCCCTGTGCTTCAAGTATCTTCTGCTGTCTTACAGCGTCGGAACGGAGGATAAGCGCCTGCTTTTCAGCCTCAGCCTTAAGGATAGCCGCCTGCTTCTCGGCTTCCGCACGGAGTATCTTGGATTCCTTTTCACCTTCGGCAACAAGTATCTGAGACTTCTTTTCACCCTCTGCCTGAAGTATCTTTTCACGGCGCTCACGTTCTGCCTTCATCTGACGTTCCATGGCATCCTGAATTTCTCTCGGAGGAAGAATGTTTTTAAGCTCAACTCTGTTTACCTTAATGCCCCAAGGGTCTGTTGCAACGTCAAGGAGGGAGGTTATCTTAGTGTTGATAACGTCACGGGAAGAAAGCGTTGCGTCAAGCTCCATTTCACCGATGATGTTACGGAGAGTTGTTGCGGTAAGGTTCTCGATAGCTGACATAGGACGCTCAACACCGTAGGTGTACAGCTTTGCGTCTGTTATCTGGAAGAAAACTACCGTGTCGATCTGCATAGTAACGTTATCCTTTGTGATAACGGGCTGGGGCTTGAAGTCTGCGACCTGCTCCTTGATGGAGACCTTTTTTGCTACCTTGTCGATAATGGGAACAACGTAGTGAGGACCTGTCTGAAGTGTCTTGCTGAAAGCGCCGAAACGCTCAACGATGTAGACCTGTGCCTGGGGAACGAATTTGATGCCGCTTATCAGGATAATGAGAACGATAAGCGCAAGAACGATAAGAACTGTTACTAAACCTTCCATTGTAATACCTCTTTCTTTAATTTGTATTTTCAGCGTCCTTTTTAACGGACAGCTTTGCTCCTCTTACTTCAAGGACGGTGACCACCGAGCCTTCGGGGATGACCTCGCCCGAATCGGAAACTGCAGTCCAGTCCACGCCGCCCAGCTTTACTCTGCCCTTGCCGTGTTCCGTGTCAATCTCCTCAATGACAACGGCGCTTTTTCCAACCGAAAGCTCCGAGTTTGTGGGTATAAACTTACCGGGAAACAGCTTTTTTACAAGGGGTCTTGTGAAGATAAGAAGCACCGCCGAAACAAGGACGAACAGCACCGCCTGAACAAGCACCGAAGCACCCAGCGCAGCTGCGATAAGTCCGGCAACGGCTCCTGCGGCGAACCATATCGAAATAAGCGCAAATGTCGCTACCTCCGCAAGCAGCGCCGCAACAAGGACAACGATCCAGAAAATCACCATAAATAAACTCACCTCACAAAATTATGTCTGTATTCTGACCTCACAGGGGGAAATAACAATTGTTTAACCCTGTGTTTACATTTTAACATAAACAGACTGCAAACGCAAGCGCCTTTTTAGTTAAATTAAGGTTAATTAGAACGTTTTAAGCCGAAATTTCAAATCGGGATACGCCGCTCTGAGCCGCTCTCGCTCCCGTATGCTCTTATTTTCTCCCGTATTCTCGTTTTTTCTCAAAATTGCGCAAAAAAATTCGGCAAGCCGTATAAGCCTGCCGGAATGTATTGTATCATTATAAATTTTTATTGTAAATAACGATAAGCCCCTTTAGCAGAAGCTCATCATCGAGAATGATCTTGCGGTTACAGTATGGGATAATGCTGCCTGCAAGTCCGCCTGTGGCAACGACAGTGGCTTTCTCGCCAAGTTCGGCTTCTATGCGGTCGACTATGCCGTCAAGGCTTGCCGCCGTGCCGAAAAGTATGCCGCTTTTCATGCAGTCAACGGTGTTCCGTCCGATGACCTTTTTCGGGGGAACAAGGTTTATTTTGGGCAGCTGTGAAGTACCTGCGGTCAGAGCGTTAAGGGAAATATTCACGCCGGGGATTATCATTCCGCCCAGGTAATTTCCGTTTTTGTCTATGACCGAAGCGGTAGTGGCTGTACCCATATCGAAAATAATAAGGGGCAGCGGATATTCCGCAATTCCTGCCGCTGCGTCAACAACAAGGTCGCTTCCAAGCTGTGCAGGGTTGTCTATAACAATATTCACTCCCGTTTTTATTCCGGGACCTATTACCTTTGCTTCAACTCCGACTATCTTTTTCACAGCCTCGCTTATGGTATAGGTCACCGACGGCACAACGGAGGAAATAATGGCTCCGTCAATGCTTTTGGGGTCTATGCCGTAAAGCTCCAGCACTGTCTTAAAGGAAACTGCATATTCAAGAACAGTGTTGTCGGGCTTGGTTGAGATGCGCTCCACAAACCTTATGTCCTTGTCCTCGCAGCAGCCTATAACGATATTCGTATTTCCCACATCTATAGCTAAAATCATTTTTATCACCAAAATTTAAGCGGATCTCTTTTCCGGCGCAGGCACAAGCCTTGCTTTCAGCAGCGCAGAGCCTACCGCTC
>JBJEQN010000012.1:0-23143 GCA_051881775.1 Oscillospiraceae bacterium
CCGAAAACAGCGACAGGCAAATTGCGGTTGAAATGATCAAAGCAAATACTTTTTTTATCATGGCTTTTCCTCCCGATAAGCATTTTTATAACTCTATTTTAGAATAAAATGTGTTTCGTGTCAACAAAAAGGTAAACAAATGACGCATTTATAGAAATGAAATGCATATTTTTCCGAAAACACGGCTAAAAAGCTTACTATGATCATGAAATATTTTTTGTTCCGGCAATTTTTCTGCTTTTTCACCTTGAAATCATCAAACATTTTAATAAATTTAATAAAGTTCATCTTATGTTAACATATTATCCACAAAATTTATCTACCAATACTATATAATTGTAATATGAGAAAATATATTTGGATATAATGCTAAGAAAACGCTGATTACATCGTTTCTGCCATTTTTCTAATGTTTTATTACGGGAGGGGAAACGGTTTGCACAGGCTGTAAGCCGTATATGAAACAATGAAAGATTTAGCTATCGTATATATGTCAAAATACGGGCATACAAAACAATATGCTGACTGGCTCAAAGAGGATTTTGACGCCGATGTTATCGCTGCGTCCTCTTTTAATCCCACAAAACTCCTTGCATATAAGCTTATCGTTTTCGCAAGCGGAGTTTACGGCGATAAGCTCCAGATAATGGAGTGGTTCAAAAAGAATTCCGTGGGCATTAACCCGGCTAAAATAATGATAGCCGCCATTTCGTGGTACACCAACGATTCGGAAGAAGCCAAGGAAAAGCTTATCAGAGAAAATTACCCCGAAAATTTCAAGAATGTTGTGCCGCTTTTCGTTATCAACAGCGGCATCGACAAGAAAAAAATAAACGCTGTGGAGAAAATGCAGCTCGTTGCTTCTCAGGTCGCCATCGACAAGCACGAGAGCCGTTCGTCCGATGATATCAACGCTCTTGCTATCATCAAGGGCTACTCCGACCAGACCTCTAAGGACAACCTTAAGTCCCTGAGCGCTGCTGTCGAGAACTTCCTGCATCCTCCGAAGAATGCGCCTAAGCCTGCCGCAGCGGAAGAAAAAGCGCCGAAGCCTGTTGCTCCGCCGCCTGCCGCTCCTGCTGCTCCTGCTGCCGAAGAGAAGCCTGCTCCTGCTCCGCAGCCTGTGAAAAAACCTGCTCCCGTTCCAAAGGGAGAACACGAGGTAACTTCTCTGGACGACGCTCTTGCGGCTTTAGGTTCGGGCAATATCTTGCTTAACAAGCCGCCTATGCACCGTCACGCTCCTGCTGCCGAGCCGCCCAAGCCCGAAGCAGCCGAACAGCCTAAGACGGAAAGCGCCGCACCTGCAGGAATGGAAGTCCCCGAGGTCCCGACCCTTGCAGAAGCTGTCAATAAACACGCACAGGAGCCTGTTAACGAAAAGCCTGCACCTGCTCCGGCACCTGCGCCCGAACAGCCTAAGGCGGAAAGCCATACATATGCAGGAGTAGAGGTACCCGAGGTGCCTACTCTTGCTGATATTGTAAACAAAAAAGCGCACAGCGAGCCTGTTCACGAAGAACCTGCTCCGGCTCCTGCACCTGCGCCTGCCCCCGAACAGCCTAAACACGAAAGCAGCAAATTTGCAGGTATCGAGATACCCGAAGTTCCCAATCTTGCAGATGTTGTTAACAAAAAGGCACACAGCGAGCCTGTTCACGAAGAACCTGCTCCTGCACCTGCGCCTGCGCCCGAACAGCCTAAGGTTGAAAGCAACAGATTTGCAGGTATCGAGATACCCGAAGTTCCTGACCTTTCAGACGCTGTAAAGCCTGCACATAAGGAAGTCTCTGCCCCCGAGTCTGCGGCATTTAATGCTGATGACGTTATAAGGACGGAAGGCAGAAGGATAGCAGATATAGAAATTTCCGACAGCGATGACGCTGTAATGTCGATCTCCGATGATATTGAAGCAATAAACAAGCCTGCGGCGGAAATAAAGCGTGAGCCTGTGACCCTGCGCCGTCCCGAGCCTGTTAAGCCTGCAGAACCGGCTGCTCCCGTAAGAAACAGCTACCTTGAATTCTTCTCAAGAAAAAACAAGCCTGCGGAAGAACCGAAGCCTGTTCCGGCAGAGAGCATACAGCCTGCTGCGGAAGCACCTGCACCCGAGCCTGTTTATGAAGCTCCTAAGCCTGCTCCTGCTCCTGCGCCAATACATGAACATATCAGCACCGTTGACGACTTTGACTTTGACATTCTCGGCAACGAAAGCTCCACCGCAGGAAAGGTAAGTTCAAGAGCGCTCAACGCCGTTGAAGACCTTGCAAAGGCAAAAGCAAAGGCTGCTGCCGAAGCAAAAGCGCCCAAGCAGGAAGCGCCCGAATCCGACGGACCTACTACATATGACGTTGTATCCAATTCCGTAGGTATGGATATTCCCGAACCGGCAGCTCCCGTTTACGAAGCGCCTGCCGAGGAAAAGCCTGCCCCTGCTCCTGTTTATGAAGAAGAGGAAGAGGACGACGAGCCTGTTTACGAAGCACCTATCGTTCAGCCTGAACCCGAGGAGAAAAAGGCTCCCGAATTCTCCGAGGACGATGTGTTCATGTTCAGCAACGATGACGATTACGATATAAATGACATTGACCCCTCAAAGCTGCTTCAGCCCGAAGAACCTCAGAAGGAACACCAGCGCCTTGACTTCAAGAAGCTTCAGGAAGAGATAGAGGCTTCCATTGAGGTAAACAAGAAGATAAGGGACAAGGAAAGATTCCGCAATATGCGTGAAAGCGAGCGCCGTGCCCTTGAAGAGGAAGAAAACAAGCCAAAAAAGGGCATAAAGCAGCCCGAAGACCCCGACATTTTCTTCAAGCGTCCCGGCAAGGATTATTACGCATCCGATTCCATGCCCGAAATACGCTTCAACAGACACAAGCACGATCTTTAAAAACATACAGCCGCTCCGAACATATCGGAACGGCTGTTTAATATTAATTAAGAATTAATATTGGAGTTTACTATGCCTGAAATAAAAATAATCGCACATATAGAAAACGACTTTACAGAAAAATTCGGTATTCCCCGTCAGAGCGGTCTTGCCGACACAATATCGAAAATAATCTTTGAGCCGGAGTACAGAAATCCCGATGCTTTCCGTGGGATAGAGGGCTTTTCCCACCTGTGGCTGCTGTGGCAGTTTTCCGAAGCGCTGCGCAGCGATTGGTCGCCTACGGTGCGTCCTCCCCGACTTGGAGGGAACACCCGTATGGGGGTCTTTGCCACACGTTCCCCCTTCCGCCCAAACGGCATAGGTCTTTCCTCGGTAAAGCTGGAACGCATAGAGCTTCACACTCCCGACGGTCCCGTGCTTTATGTGAGCGGTGCCGATATTTTAAGCGGTACGCCCATATATGACGTTAAGCCCTACCTTGCCTACACCGATTCACACCCCGAAGCCCTCAGCGGTTTTGCCCTTGAAGAAAAAGACGGGATACTCCATGTAGAGTTCCCGTCAGAGCTGCTTGACCTTATCCCTCAGGAAAAGCGCAGCGGTATTATTCAGATCTTGGCGCAGGACCCCCGTCCCCAGTACCACAACTCCCCCGACCGAGATTACGCCATGTCCTTCGGCGGCTTTGATATTGGCTTTAATGTAAAGGGAGATGCCCTTACAGTTACTTCTGTTCGGAAAGTATAACAGGCACCTCGCCGCATATCTCAATGCTGTCCTCGGCAACATCGCAGCGGTAAGCAAGCGCCTTTACGCCTGCCTGCACCGCCTCCCGAAGCGCCTGCCCAAATTCGGGGTGGGTATCGAAATTGGGCATGAACCTCTCCGCCCTGTTCATCTGCACAACGAAAAGCACATACGCCCCGTACCCCTCGGAAACGCACTCCGTAAGCTCTTTAAGGTGCTTCACGCCACGTTCCGTTGGAGCGTCGGGAAATTTTACTGTGCCGTTTTCTTCAAGGGTAACGCCCTTTACTTCAAGGAAAATTTTATCCTGCGGCGTTTCTATGTAAAAATCGAACCGTGAGTTTTTATGGGTACACTCCGGCTTTATAAGTGTCACGTTTTCAAACAGCTGCGGTATAAACTCTGCGGCGCACTTGTTGGGAACCTGGCTGTCCATATTTATGAGCAGATCACCCTTGTAAACAGCGATAAGGTCGTACTTTGTTTTCCGTGCAGGGTTTGAGCTTTCTTCAAGAATGACCGTACAGCCCTTTATGAGCAGCTCCTTGCACCTTCCCGTGTTCTTAACGTGGCACACGCAGACTTCGCCGTCTATCTCAACGTTGGCAATAAACCGGTTGGGTCTTGAAATAAATTTTCCTCTGCGGATATTTTTGTATTTGTAAGACATAAAGCACCTTTGTAATTCGGAATTCGGAATTCGGAATGCGGAATTATGGGGTGATTCGCTAAATAAATATGCAGGGGACGGGTTTCTGTCCCGTTTGCCGCAAATTCGGTTACATCGGGACGGGAGACCCGTCCCCTACATAAAAAATATCATCTCCGCAGGCGATACCATAATTCCACATTCCACTCTCCACATTCCAAATTTAAAATAATTCCGAATTCCTAATTCCGCATTCCGAATTTAATAAGTGATCTCCGTTCCGCCAACGGGACGTATGTAAAGACGGTGGCAGCTGCCCTCGCCGAATATTGCTTCTTCCGCCTTGATAAATTCATCAAGAATATCATCGGGAACGAATGCCTGTATAGTTCCTGCAAAGCCGCCGCCGTGAACTCTTGAAGCACCTCTGCCGCCGAGTACCTTTTCAGCGGTATAAAGACCCATTGAAACACCCTGTTCGGAGGACTTTGTTACCGCAAAAACGTTCTGGAGATACTTGTAGGAGCTGTTTCCGCTTTCGTTTATGACTGCAAGGAAGCTGTCGATGTCACCGCTTTTGAGAGCCTCCGCAGCACGGTCTACTCTCTTGTTTTCGTCAAAAAAATGAAGCGCACGAAGCACCGCACGGTCGCCGCACTTTTCTCTTACCTTTGAGATATTTGCACGGAATTCCTCCTCGTCCACCTCACGGAGAACGGTCTTGCCGAAAACTGCTGCGGCAGCCTTCATTTCTTCGGGGATAGCCGCATATTCGGGAGTAAGATCGGCGTGGCTGCCCTTTGTGTCAACGATGCAAAGGCTGTAGCCGTACCTTGCAATGTCAAATTCAATGGGAACGATAACGGGAGCGTTTGTGTTGCGGAAATCAATTGCAACAAAGCCGCCTACGGACGAAGCCATCTGGTCAAGAAGTCCGCTGGGCTTGCCGAAGTATTCGTTTTCGGCATACTGGGCTATCTGGGCTATCTTAACTGCGCTGACAGCACTGCCGTTGTAAAGTCCCGACAGGATATTTCCCACAAGAACTTCAAAAGCTGCGGAAGAGGAAACTCCGCTGCCTTTGAGAACATTGGAGGTCATATACGCCTTAAAGCCGCCAACTTTAAGATTGCTGTTGTTAAAGCCTGCCGCAACGCCTCTGATAAGGGCGGCGGAGGTGTTTTTTTCGTCCTCTCTTACGGCAAGGTCGGCGGTGTCAACGGTGATGATGTCGAAGCCTTCCGATTTAACGGTGATAACGCCGTCATCCGTGGGAACAACGATAGCGATAACATCAAGGTCAACTGCCGCAGCAAGCACCTTTCCGCAGTTGTGGTCGGTATGATTGCCGCTTATTTCCGTTCTGCCCGAAGCGGAGAAAATGCGTACCCCGTCATTTTTTCCGAAGATCTCAATAAAGTTTTCCGCTGCGCTTTCGTAGCGTTTTTTCTGCTTGTAAAGAGCGTCTGCACCGTAAAGTCTTGTAAGCTGTGCGTCCGATATATTCATAGCAATAACATTCCTTTCGCTTATATTACGCCGATAAATGTGTTTTCTCAGAACAATCCCGAAATATTGCCGTCGTTGTCGCAGTCTATTCTCAGAGCTGCAGGTGATTTGGGCAGTCCGGGCATTATCATTATATCTCCCGTAAGAGCAACTACAAAGCCTGCGCCTGCGGACAGCTTAACGTCACGGACGGTTATGCTGAAATTCTCAGGCTTGCCCAGCTTTGTGGGGTCGTCGGACAGTGAATACTGGGTCTTTGCAACGCAGACGGGAGTTTCGCCGAAGCCCAGCTCCTCGATAGCCTTGATGGACTTCTCAGCCTGTGCGGTGAAGTTAACTCCGTCTGCACGGTAAATTTCCTTTGCGATAATGTTCAGCTTCTCCTTGATAGGCAGCTTTTCATCATAAAGGAACTTGAACTTATCCTTTCCGTCCTCTTTCTCAATTGTTCTGCATACCTTTTCAGCAAGGTCGATGCCGCCCTCACCGCCCTTTGCGAATATTTCCGCAAGGGATACCTCTGCGCCCATTTCATTGCAGAAATCCTTGATATAAGCAATTTCTGCCTCTGTATCGGTATGGAAGCGGTTTATTGCAACAACAACGGGAACGCCGAATTTGCGCATATTTTCAATGTGTGTGCGCAGGTTGACTATGCCCTTTTTAAGCGCTTCAACGTTTTCCTCAGCAAGCTCTGTCTTGGGAACGCCGCCGTTGTATTTAAGCGCTCTTATGGTCGCAACAAGAACTGCGCAGGAGGGCTTTAATCCGCCGAAACGGCATTTTATATCAAAGAATTTTTCTGCGCCAAGGTCTGAGCCGAAGCCTGCCTCGGTAATGCAGTAATCTCCCAGCTTAAGAGCCAGCTTTGTTGCACGAAGAGAGTTGCAGCCGTGAGCAATGTTTGCAAAAGGACCGCCGTGAACGATGGCAGGATTGTTTTCAAGGGTCTGTACAAGGTTAGGCTTAAGAGCGTCCTTAAGCAGAGCGGTCATTGCGCCCTCTGCGCCCAAGTCACGGGCATAAACGGGATTGCCTTCATAGCTGTAGGCAACAAGGATATTGCCAAGGCGCTTTTTCAGGTCGTCAAGGTCGGAGGCAAGGCAGAGTATAGCCATTACTTCGGAGGCAACGGTTATACGGAAGCTGTCCTGACGGGGGATTCCGTTCACCTTTCCGCCCATGCCTATTACAATGTTTCTCAGCGCACGGTCGTTCATGTCAAGGCAGCGGTCTATCATTATCCTGCGCTGGTCGATGCCAAGAGCGTTTCCCTGCTGCATATGGTTGTCAAGAAGGGCGCAGAGAAGGTTGTTTGCGGAAGTGATAGCGTGCATATCTCCCGTAAAGTGGAGGTTAATGTCCTCCATAGGCACTACCTGAGCATAACCGCCGCCTGCAGCACCGCCCTTTATGCCGAACACGGGTCCCAGAGAAGGCTCACGGAGCGCAAGAACGGCTTTTTTGCCTATCTTAGCCATTGATTCGGCAAGACCTACGGAAATTGTGGTCTTGCCCTCTCCTGCGGGAGTGGGATTTATAGCGGTAACAAGTATCAGCTTTCCGTCGGGTGTGTCGGCTGTCTTCTTGAACAGCGCTTCGGACAGCTTTGCCTTATAGTGACCGTAAGGTTCGATGTCGTCCTCGGAAACGCCGAGTTTTTTTGCAACTTCTGTGATCTTCAGCATTTTAGCCTGCTGAGCAATTTCAATATCGGTAAGCATGGGGTATGGCCTCCTATAATTTTATTACGCCGCAAAGCCTGTCAAACTCGGCGTTTACGCAGATAATCAAGTTTATTATACCACACAAATATGTACAAATCAACATAAAAAACAGAAATGCGCCCAAGCCGAAGCCCGGACGCATTTCCGCTGTACATATTTATCGGAATTAGGATAGTAAACACAGTTACATTACTTTTTAGTGCGCTTATGATAGCTGTTGAAGTCGAATTTTATGGTATCGCAGACAAAATCCGTCATTTCCTCCGTAGCGGCAAGTATATCCTCCGCAAGATGGCGGTCTATCTCCACGGGAATATCGGCAGGGTACCTTGTTTCAATGTAGAACCTGTTTAGCAGGGTGCTTTTGCCTATCCATTTGGTAAAGCCGCTGTCCAGCATTGCCGCCTGTTTACAGAGCCATGTAAGGTTGTGACCGTCAAAAAGGCGGTGTGTCTTATACAGCATATAGGCTTTCAGGGATTTTTCTATGGCCTGCTGGCAATGGAACACGGTGGGTTCATAAAGCCTGCTGTCCTCTATGAGCGTTTTAGCCGCAAGCAGATCCTGATATGCGTGAAAAAGCCAGTCGTAATAGCGCTTGCTGTCAGTGCTGTGACTGCTGCTTCTGCTCATAAAGAATTACTCCTTCGTTATCGATCCTCGCCGCAAAGGTGCAGTCGTCATCAAGGCACTCGTTCCAGTCGGTAATGTTATAGACAATAATATCGCAGGGAACGGGGCAGTCGGTCTTAAGCAGTATTTCCGATTCCAGCTGTACATGGTCGGTATAGCTGTCGTCCACAACTGCGCAGACCTTAAATGAAGTAAGCTCGCCCTTGCTGTTGGTCTTATGGGAAACAAGAAATACCTGAAAGGGGGAACAGAGCTTAACAATTTCTTCCGTCATTTCACGGATCATCGGATCGTTCTTAATATCGTTCATTTTATCACCATCTTATCTTATTCACTAACAGTATATACCTGTTGTACAAAAAAGTCAATAGCAAATTTAAAATTACTGTTAAAATAAGACAAAGCTCGGGTTATATTTTGTTAAACCGACATTATACCCCAAGAAATTCCGCCAGCCTGAACCCCGAAGCCGCAATAAAGCACAGCGCAAGCCCCGTTACCGTTGGCAGGACAAAAGCAAGCGCCGTCCATTTAAGGCTGCCCGTTTCCTTTTTTATGGTAAGCATAGAGGTTGAACAGGGAAAGTGGCAAAGTATAAATATGAGCGTACAAACCGCCGTCATTGCCGTCCAGCCGTTGGCGACAAGTATCTCTTTAAGGGATTCAAGGCTTTCATACTCAACAAGGCTGCCCTGCGCCATGTAGGTCATAAGCATTATGGGGATAACTATCTCGTTGGCAGGAAAACCCAGGATAAACGCCAGCAGTATAGTTCCGTCAAGCCCGAATACCGAAGCAAAGGGGTCGAGGAATCCCGAGCAGACGGAAAGCACCGAGCCGTCTCCCACTCTGATGTTGGCAAGGAGCCATATAAAAAGTCCTGCAGGAGCCGCAACGGACACCGCTCTGCCGAGAACGAAAATAGTCCTGTCAAAGATAGACCGCACAAGTATCTGCCCTATCTGCGGTCTGCGGTAAGGGGGCAGCTCCAGCGTAAAGGAGGAGGGAACGCCTTTCAGCACCGTTTTCGACAGCAGCTTTGACACCCCGAGAGTGAGCATTACCCCGAAAATTATTACCGCCGTCAGTATCAGCACCGCAATAACAGAGCTGCCCCCTCCGCTGCCTGCAAAAAATATGGTTATTATGGCAATAAGCGCAGGAAACCGCCCGTTGCAGGGCACAAAGTTGTTGGTAAGTATGGCAATGAGCCGTTCTCTCGGGGAATCTATGATGCGGCAGCCCGTGATGCCTGCGGCGTTGCAGCCAAAGCCCATTGCCATTGTAAGTGACTGCTTTCCGCAGACCCCGGCTTTCTTGAAGTACCTGTCAAGGTTGAACGCCACTCTCGGCAGGTACCCCAAGTCCTCCATAAGTGTGAACAACGGAAAGAAAATCGCCATAGGCGGCAGCATTACCGCCGTTACCCAGGACAGCACACGGTATATCCCGTCCACAAGCATACTGTCAAGCCACCGGGGAGCGTTCAGAGCGGCAAGTCCGTTATGCAGCTTTTCTCCAAGCGCTCCGAACAGCCTTGAAAGCAGTGCCGAGGGGTAATTCGCCCCCGTTACGGTTATCCAGAACACCAGTGCAAGCATTGCCGCCATTATGGGAACGCCCCAGAAACGGTGAGTAAGTATGCGGTCTATCTTTCGGTCACGCTCGTAATAGTCGGGCTTTTCAAAGGAAACACACTCCGCCGCCGTCCGTTCCGCACAGCGCACAACGGCGTTTATTATCTCGTCCTTGACCCTTGTTTCGTCAAAGCCACTCTCCGCAAGCTGCTTTTTTTCTTCTTCAAGAACTGTCTGCAACGCCTCGTCTGCGGCAATATCCGTTCCCGAAGCCTTGCTTATGCCGTCAATAAGCCTGCTGTCACCGTCAAGGAGCCGCAAAGCCGCAAAACGTTCGTCCGCAGCGCCCTTCAGCTTATCCGAAAGAACAGCGGAAAGCCTTGAAACTGCGGCTTCTATCTCATCGGGGTAAGGGCATTTTATAACGTCCTCACGCTTTGTTTCGCCGATACTGCAAAGGGCGGCGGTCATTTCGTCAATTCCTTCTCCCGTCCTTGCGGTAACGCCGAAAACGGGAACGCCCAGCAGCTCCGAAAGCCTTGCCGTGTCAACAGAAATGCGCTTTTTCCTTGCCTCGTCAAGAAGATTAACGCAGACTATAACATGGGGCGTTATTTCGATTATCTGTATAACAAGGTTAAGATTCCGTTCAAGACAGGTAGCGTCGCAGACCACCACAGCACCGTCAGCGCCGCCGAAGCAGATGAAATCCCTTGCAGCTTCTTCCTCGGCGGAATGGGCAAGGATAGAATATGTACCGGGAATGTCAACAAGAATATAATCCTTTCCGTCACGCTCAAAACGTCCCTGAGCGTTCTGAACGGTTTTCCCCGTCCAGTTTCCCGTGTGCTGATTCATACCGGTAAGCAGGTTAAAGACCGTGGATTTGCCCACATTTGGGTTTCCTGCAAGAGCGATAACGCTGTCGTTTTCCCTGCGTTCTATAATAAGCTCCCCGTCGTCGCTGTAACGACCCGTTGACGAAGCGGTAAGTCCCATAAAGCATACCTCCGTTAATATCATTTAAAAATAGTTATGCAGCAACGGCAAGTCCGTATTCACACGCAAGATAAAAGCGACCCAACTGCGAAGCGTCTAAAGTTTACGTCCACGCTTTTCAAAGGGTGGTGGGTGTCCAGAGGGCAAAGCCCTTTGGTCGCTCTCCGCAGAGAGCGAAATCCCCAAAACTAAGGCGCACAACAAAGTAACAGCAAAGCAAACAAAGTAAAAAATCCAAAGGCGCAATTCACACCAAAAAGCGGAATCAAGAAATGTGTCCTACGACATAAAACTTGCTGAATCAACTAATGTGAATTGCGCCTATTTCTATCCCATATAAACAAAGTCACCCTCGGATAAAATGTGCGGAGCGTAGCGACGTGCATTTTATCCGACACGACAAATTTAATGCGGAATTCGGAATTATGTCCTTTTTACCTTAATAAGCCGTGTAAGCAAATCGGGCGCACATTGTGCGCCCCTACAGAGAAAATGTGCGGAGCGTAGCGACATGCATTTTCCTGCGACACAGCAAACAGAGTGCTTCGCTAAATGAACAATGACTACTGAATATTAGCGTTACGATACAGTTCAATTTAACGAATCAACTTGATGTTAAACGCTGTTATATAGCACAACTGTTGCAAAGGGACAACCTTCAGGGAGAAGGGGGAGGCGCTCTGGAAACCTAAGGACGCTGGGCCGCTCTCCCCCTTCCCCCTTGCGGTTTTCCCTCTGCACTCTCTTTCCCCAAACCCCCACCCCCCTTCAGGCCACCGCTATGCGGCTTTTGGAGAGTTTGTTGATTGCTGTAACTATTGTGAATTTTAACGGCTTTTTAGAACGGGCAAGCCGTTCCTGATTTGTTTGCGGTAATCGGGCGCCACTGTGCGCCCCTATAGAAAATATTTGAAATAACATCACTGCAGGTGATACCATAATTCCACATTCCACTCTCCACATTACAAATTAAAATATCGTTTTACTCCAAATTATACTCACGATTTTTATTGATTTTGTACAACATCCCGAATAAAACGCCGTACACAATTAATCAATTGACTTTAAACTTCGGAGCGTGATATAATTATTTTCTGTATTTCGGGGAAAACTGTAAAGTAACGTTCCCCCAAAAATGAAAACAAATGTCGGCGCAGAGCAGAGTTCGCATAGCCATTCCGAACGTATGCACAGCGCTATTCGGAAAGGAATCATTTATGCTTTTTAACGAACTCGGATTGCCGGAGGAAATACTCCGTGCCGTTGCTGAAATCGGATACGAGGAGGCTACGGAAATTCAGGCTAAGGCCATTCCCCTGCTTCTTGAAGGAAAGGACGTTGTTGGACGCTCCCAGACGGGAACGGGCAAGACCGCCGCTTTCGGTCTGCCTGCGGTAGCTTCGATTGACAGGGAAATGCAGCGCAGCGTTCAGGTGCTCATACTCTGCCCCACCCGTGAGCTTGCAATGCAGGCGTGTGAGGAGCTTTGCAAGTTTTCGGGATACCTGCCCTATGTAAAGCCCTGCGCAATTTACGGCGGAGCGGACATTGAACGTCAGATAACCCAGCTTAAAAAGGGCGCAAACATCATTGTGGGAACTCCCGGCCGTGTTATGGATCATATACGCCGCCACACCCTGCACCTTGACTGCCTGCGCACCATAATCCTTGACGAAGCGGACGAGATGCTTAACATGGGCTTCCGTGAGGATATTGAAGAAATACTGCAGTACGTTCCCGAGGAGCGCCAGACCGTTCTTTTCTCCGCAACTATGCCGCCGCAGATAATGGCTATAACAAGCGAATATCAGCGTGACCCAGTAGTTGTGGGCGTTGAACAGAAGTCACGCACCGTTGAAAGCGTTGCACAGTTTTATTACGAAGTGCCAATGGGCAGAAAGACGGACGCTTTGCAGATGCTTCTTCTTGCCTTTGAGCCTAAGCTGTCAATGATCTTCTGCAACACCAAGCATATGGTGGACGAGCTTACCGAAGAGCTTGTTGCAAAGGGTTTCAGAGCCGCAGGACTTCACGGTGATATGAAGCAGCAGAGCCGCACACAGGTTCTTAACGCCTTCCGCAGCGGCAGACTGAACATTCTTATCGCAACGGACGTTGCCGCAAGAGGCATTGACGTTGACGATGTTGACGCTGTTTTCAACTATGACATCCCTCAGGACAACGAATATTATATACACCGTATCGGCAGAACGGGCAGAGCCGGCAAAACGGGCTGCGCCTACACTATCGTAAGCGGCAGAAAGCAGGCTATGGAGCTTAAGGATATTGCCCGTTTCACCAAGGCGGACATCGTGCGCTGCGACCTGCCTACAAGAGATGATGTTATTGCCAAAAAGACCGACCGTGTTCTTGACAAGGTAAAGACCTACATCAGATCGGGCAAGTATGCAGACGGTGAGTATCAGCTTGAAAAGCTAATGAGCGAGGGCTTTACCGCCGAACAGGTTGCTGCCACCCTTCTCGGCATGAGAATATCAAAGGAAACACGCACCGTTCCCGAGTTTATCAAGCCTGTGTTCCGTGCAAAGGACAGCGGCGGAAAGGGCAAGTCCGTCAAGATAGAAATTTCTCTCGGCAGGCAAAACAGGATAGCGCCTAACTTTATCCTCGGCGCACTTGTTGACGCAACGGGTATGGCGGGCAAGAATTTCGGCAAAATTGATATTTACGACCGTTTCACCACCGTGGAAGTGCCCGAAGCAGACAAGGAGCATATCCTTGACGCAATGACAGGCACAAAAATAAACGGTCAGAAGATAAAGGTGAAGCTCTACGAGGGCAGAGGCACCGACTACAGTGGCGAAAAGGACTTTCGCAGCGGCGGCAGAAGGCGTGACGGCGGAAAATCCGGCAGAAACGGCAAGGACGGACGTTCAAACCGCAGAAAACGTTATTAACGACGGAAAAGCCGTTTTTAAAGTGCGTTTTTTATTCCAAATATTGTATGGGACGGGTCTTCCGTCCCGTTTTCATATATTTTTGCTGTAATTCATTAAAATAAAACACAGCGAATGTTGCATTTTTTAATAATATGTGATAAAATATATATGTATGTTTGCACCCCATTCTATTGAAAAGAGGTCAGTTCTATGGATAAAGCACAGTTTTTTGCCAAAATAAGCGACAACCTTATGACAGACGGAAGAACGGATATGAAACACGCTTCCGTCAAGCAGCTCCATAACGCAGTTTCAAGAGCCGTTATGAGCGATATTATCCCCCTCTGGAACGAAACAGAGAAAAGACACGGCGAGGGCAGAAGGGCTTACTACCTTTCCGCAGAGTTCCTTATGGGCCGTGCGGTGTTCAACAACCTTTACTGCGCAGGTCTTCTTGATGAAGCAAAGGAAATATTTGCTGAAAACGGCGTGGACATCTCCTGTCTTGAAGAGGTCGAGGACGCAGCTCTCGGAAACGGCGGTCTGGGCAGACTTGCAGCCTGCTTCCTTGATTCCGCAGCTACCTGCGACATTCCCCTTAACGGCTACGGCATAAGATACCGTTACGGTCTGTTCAAACAGTCCATCGGCGGCGGCTTCCAGCAGGAAAGCGCAGATGACTGGCTCGCTTTCGGCGACGCTTGGAGCGTAAGATGCGAAAAGGACGCTGTAAGAGTTGATTTTGCCGACCAGTCCGTTATGGCTGTTCCCTACGATACGCCTATCATCGGCTACGGCGGAAAGGCTGTAAACACACTTCGTCTGTGGCAGGCTGAACCCGTAAAGGGCTTTGATTTCGGCGCATTTGACAGACAGGATTACGAAAAGGCTTCGGAAAGCACCATTCTTGCGGAAGCTGTTTCCAACGTTCTTTACCCCAACGACAACACCGAAAAGGGTCTGCGCCTGAGATTGAAGCAGCAGTATTTCTTCGTTTCCGCTTCGATACAGGATATAATACGCAGCTACAAGGAAAAGCACGGCAGCGATTTCTCCCAGTTTGCAAAGTGCTACGCTCTCCAGCTTAACGATACCCACCCCACGGTAGCTATCCCCGAGCTTATCAGAATTTTTATGTTCAAAGAGGGTATGTCCTTCAAGGAAGCCTTTGACATTGCGCAGCAGACCTGCAACTACACCAACCACACCGTTATGGCGGAGGCTCTGGAAAAGTGGAACGTTGACCTTTTCAAGAGCGTTCTTCCCACAATTTACGAAATAATCCTCCTTATCAACGAGCATCTTAAGAAGTACCTTGCTTCTATCGGTCAGACCGAAAATCAGATCAATCAGAAGCTTATCGTTGACGGCGACAGGATCCATATGGCAAGAATGGCTATATTCGCATCCTCCCACACCAACGGCGTTGCACAGCTCCACACGGATATACTGAAAAACGATGTTCTCAAGGAATGGTATGAGATATTCCCCGAGCGTTTCCAGAACAAGACAAACGGCATCACACCAAGACGCTGGCTTGGACTTTGCAATCAGGAGCTTTCCGCACTTATCACCGAAAAGATAGGCGACGGCTGGATAACAGACCTGTCCGAGCTGAAGCAGCTTGAAAAGTTCGTTGACGACCACGACACCATAAACCGCTTTATGGAGATAAAGAAAACCAAGAAGCAGCAGCTTTGCGACTATATCGCAAAGAACGAGGGCGTGCTTTTAAGCCCCGACTTTGTTTTCGATATCCAGGTAAAGCGTCTGCACGAATACAAGCGTCAGCTTCTTAATGCGTTCTCAATTATGGATCTTTACTTCCAGATAAAGGAGAACAAGCTGCCCGACCTTCAGCCTACAGCGTTCATTTTCGGCGCAAAGGCTGCTCCTGCTTACAGACGAGCAAAGGGCATTATCAAGTATATCAACGAGGTGGCAAACCTTGTTAACAACGACCCCGACACAAGGGATAAGCTGAAAGTTATCTTCGTTCAGAACTACAATGTTTCCTACGCTGAAAAGCTCATTCCTGCGGCAGATATTTCCGAGCAGATCTCAACAGCAGGTCTTGAAGCAAGCGGCACGGGCAATATGAAGTTCATGCTCAACGGCGCAGTTACCCTCGGCACCTACGACGGCGCAAACGTTGAAATAGTAGACGAGGCAGGCTGGGAGAACGAGTATATCTTCGGCTGCCGTGTTGAAGAAATTGAGAAGATAAAGCCTAACTACAAGCCCAAGGAGAAGATCTACTACACCAACGAGAGAGTAAAGAGAGTTATCAATACCCTTGTTGACGGCACCTTCAACGACGGCGACACCGGAATGTTCGGTGAGCTTTTCAACGCCCTTATCAACGGCACAAGCTGGCATAAGCCGGATAACTACTTCCTTCTTGCAGACCTTGAAGGATATGTGGATACAAAGCTCCGTGCCCTTTATGACTACAAGAACAGAGAAGTATTCGCTAAGAAATGCTGGATGAACATTGCAAACAGCGGCAAGTTCTCCTCCGACAGAACCGTAACACAGTACGCTGAGGAGCTTTGGAAGCTGTAAGAGCAAAGCAGCAGACCCGACAGCGAAGCGACTATGGGATTCCAAAGGGACGAGTCCCTTTGGCGAGGATTTTTAAGGGCGAGGAGCCCTTAAATCGCTCTCCGCAGAGAGCGAAATCCCCAAAACTAAGGCGCAACGCATTGTAAAAGCAAGAACAGCAAAGCAAAAAATCCAAAGGCGCAATTCACATAAAAAATCGGAACCAAGCAAAGTGTCGTATGACATCAAACTTGTAAAACCGACTATGTGAATTGCGCCTATTTCTATCCCGTAAAAACAAAGTAACCCTCTGATAAAATGTACAGAGCGGAGCGATGTACATTTTATCCGACACAGCAAACTTTGGCAGTAGTTTTTTTAACAAATTTTTCTGCAACACAGCAAACTATGTAACAGTTGCCCCAACAAAGCCTGTTGAACCGCACCAAAAGCGCTGACACACGGGCGCACAATGTGCGCCCCTACAGAGATAATGCGAAATAATGCTGATTTTGTGCGAAAAAATCGGGACGTGAGACCCGTCCCCACATAAATTGCGGTAAAATTACAGCGAATGTACGGAAAATAGATCGCCTTTGTTTGCCGTGTCGCAGGAAAATGCTCGTCGCTGCGCTCCTTGCATTTTTCTGCGAGGGTAGTTTATTTTGATATGTAAGAATAGGCGCAATTCACATAGTCGGTTCCGCAGGTTTTATGTTGTACAAAACCTTGCTTGGTTCGTTCCGATTTTTTGTGTGAATTGCGCCTTTGGATTTTTTAACTTTGCTGTTTTTAACGCTGCTTTGCGTTGCACTATAGTTTTGGGGATTTCGCTCCTGCGGGAGCGACAAGGGACGCTGTCCCCTTGACCCCTGCCACCCTTTGATAAAGCGAAATTCTGTCCTCACTGCCGTTCGGAGTTTTCTTCGAAAACCAAGCAGAATTGACGTAAACTTTATTCTGCCGTTTTCTTGCCTATGGGATAAATTTTGTCATATGCCGTTTCCGCCATGCTGTTTGTTGCTTCTGCGGTAAGTTCATATTTATACCATGAATAGTTCTCACCGTCAACTACGGGATCCATCCATGTCATTACGCCGTTCCAGCCGTTATCGTATGCCAACTTGTACTTATCTGCGGCGGTCATTCCCGTTTTATCGCTGTCGTCGTTGGGAGTTTCACCGATAACACAGGGCTTTGTTCCGTCAAGCCCGAATTCCTCGGCGGTGATCTTGAAGGGCAGCGGATATGTTGACATCATCCACGCATAATAATGTGGGCTGTAGAAATCAAGATATGCGTCGTCAAGTCCCGTCAGTTCTTTAAGAAATGCATCGGAAACATAATTGCCCTGATATTTGTCGGAGTTGTACTTTACCATACCCAGACCTACGGTAACAAGCGTGTCGCAGTTCTGATGTATAACGGAAGCGCACTTGCCGAAGAAGTAGGAAAGATGTTCCCACGATACCTCGCCTTTGCCGCATTCGTCGTTCTCATAGACCCAGTCGGGTTCGTTCATAATGTCAATGGAGAAAAGGTATTCGTTGGAGCCGTAGCGCTGGCAGAATTCCTTTACATATGTATCTGCAAATCCGTCGCAGTTTTCCTTGCTTGTGATAAGGGCGCGCCATTTTTTGTAGCCGCCGTTTGGTTCCTTGAAATGGTCGAAGGAGGTGAGGGTAGCCATAATGTAAATACCGTGCTTTTTGGCAAGGGTAAACAGCTTGTCAAGGTCTGCCCAATGAGCCTCGTTTATTTCCTTTATCTCGCCCGTGGTCTTAAGTCTGACTATGTTTTCACCGTTGCAGTTGACCCAGATACGAGTGCAGTTTATATTGTCCGCCGCAAGCTGTGCAAAGGTTTCGTCCCAATACTGCTCGTTCATAACGCCGGAAAAGTCATTCCAATACTGCCAAGGGGTGTTTGTGCCGTTTATCCACAGCTCCTTGCCGTCCACAACGAATTTTGTTCCGTCAACGGAAACTCTTGCGGAAGCCGTTTCCACGGCGGCAGTCGTTCCCTCTGCTGTGCTGTCCTCGTTATCCGTATTTCCTCCGCAGCCTGCCATTGACAGCGCCATAACGGCGGAAAGTGCAAAAGCGGTTATTTTTTTCAAATATGCCGGCATTTTTATACCTCCGTAAAAAATTTTGTACACGGAAAAAGCCGCAAAGCTCCTGCGGCGTTCCCAATACTATTGTATCATCACTTTAAATCAAAGTCAATTATTAAATTTGAATAATCAAGGTGCGGAACAGGCGGATATGGAATCTGTCACTATAGAGATGTTGTGTAAAACGCCGTATTTGTGCGGAAAAATAACATCGCCGCAGGCGATACCTTAATTATTCATTCTTCACTATTCATTATTCATTAAAGCGCGGCGCATATAATTCCACTTTCCACTCTCCACATTCCACATTTAAAAAAAGCCTCTCCGCTTCAATCTTAACATTTCAAACCATTTAATGCTATGCGCAATTTGTATAAAAATCATTGTCATATATGTGCTTAATTATCAAAATATATGAACAGTTAATAAAAATATTTATTGTTAATAATAAAATCCGCTATTATTCCGCAGAGAATGTGGTATAATATTAATCTGAAAGTATAAGGTTATTTATGGGAATATTGTTAATCGGGTTAATTATTAATCGCATTAACCTGATAGGGAGCAGTATATAACATATAAGATAAGGAGGGAGCGCTTTGAACGATCTGGCTGTTATGCACTATCTGAGGCAGATAAACATTTTTCTTGAACAGATGTGCAGGGAGCAAATTGCACACAACGGGCTTACTACCTCGCAGAATTTCTGCATTGCATATCTTCTGCAGCACACCGCAGACGATGAGGGTATATGCCCCACAGAGCTTTGCCGTGCTTCCGGGGTATCAAGACCGGCAGTTTCCGCTCTTTTAAAGGAGCTGAAGAAAAAAGGCTATCTTGAAATGGCAGCTGACCCCGGGGACGACAGAAAAAAGCATATCGTACTTACCGAAAAGGCAAGGGAATACGAACAGAAAATGCAGGAGGACATGAAACGCACAAGGGATTGCCTCTGCAAGGATATTCCCGAAGAGGACATACGCATTACAGAGCGCTGCCTCGGCGTTATGCTGAAAAATCTTAAGCAAGAAACCAAAAGGAGGAATGATTTGTGATAAAAACACTTATGGGGCAAATCAAGCAGTATAAAAGATCTACTATTCTCACGCCTATATTTTCTGCGCTGGAAGTGGTAATGGAGGTCATTATTCCTTTCGTTACGGCAATGATAATAGACGAGGGCATAAACAAGCAGGATATGAAGGCTGTGGCACTTTACGGCGTTCTTATGCTTGTACTGGCGTTTTTCAGCCTTACCTTCGGCTTTCTTGCCGGAAAATATGCGGCGGACGCTTCTTCCGGCTTTGCCTGCAACCTGAGAGACAGTATGTATGAGAACATACAGCGTTTTTCCTTCTCAAATATCGACAAATTCAGCACCGCAGGTCTTATCACCCGTATGACTACCGATGTTACCAACCTGCAGAACGCATTTCAGATGGTCATAAGAATTGCGGTAAGAGCGCCTTTTATGCTTATATGCAGTATGGCTATGTGCTTTTTCATCAACGCAAAGCTGAGCCTTATCTTCCTTGCGGCTATAGTCATTCTTGCAGTTCTTATCTTCCTTATCATCGGCAAGGTAACAAAGATTTTCGACGTTGTTTTCAAGAAGTATGACGACCTTAATGCAAGCGTCCAGGAAAACGTTTCTGCCATAAGAGTTGTCAAGGCTTTTGTAAGAGAGGATCACGAGACCGTCAAGTTCAGGACGGCCTCCGAAAATATCTACAAGATGTTCGTTAAGGCGGAAAGTCTTATTGCCCTCAACAACCCTATAATGATGTTCGTGATTTATTTCTGCATAATCATGCTGTCATGGTTCGGCGCAAGATTCATTGTTGCCGGCAATCTTACAACGGGCGAGCTGACTTCCCTGTTCACCTATGTAATGAGCGTGCTTATGTCACTTATGATGCTCTCAATGATATTCGTTATGCTTTCTATGAGCGTTGCAAGCGGCAGACGTATTGCGGAGGTCATAAACGAACAGCCCGACATTACCAACCCCGAGAACCCCGACACCGCTATGCCCGACGGAAGAATTGATTTTGACCATGTAAACTTCTCCTATAAGCACGGCAGCGGCGAGGAGACCTTGAAGGACATCGACCTTCACATAAAAGCAGGCGAAACTATCGGCATAATCGGCGGAACAGGCTGCGGAAAATCAAGCCTTGTAAGCCTTATAAGCCGTCTTTACGATGTTGACAGCGGCAGCGTTTCCGTAGGCGGAAAGGACGTAAGAAGCTACGACCTTGAATACCTTAGAAACAACGTTGCTGTGGTGCTGCAGAAAAACGTGCTTTTCTCGGGAACGATCCTTGAAAATCTCCGCTGGGGCAAGGAAGACGCAACGGAGGAGGAGTGCAGAGAGGTTTGCCGCCTTGCCTGCGCAGACGAGTTCATCGAGCGTTTCCCCGATAAATACGAAACAAGGATAGAACAGGGCGGAAGCAACGTTTCCGGCGGTCAGAAGCAGCGTCTTTGTATCGCAAGAGCGCTTCTCAAAAACCCGAAGATACTTGTTCTTGACGATTCCACAAGTGCAGTTGATACCGCTACAGATGCAAAGATAAGAGAAGCCTTTGCTAAGAAGATCCCCGGTACAACAAAGATAATCATTGCGCAGCGTGTTTCAAGCGTTCAGCATGCAGACCGTATCCTTGTCCTTGACGACGGCAGGATAAACGGTTTCGACACCCACGAAAAGCTCCTTGAAACAAACGATATTTACCGTGAGATATACAATACGCAGACTAAGGGCAGCGGCGACTTTGACGAGCCCGCAGCCGACTGAAAGGAGAGTGAAGCGTTATGCCGGGTCCACACAAGAACCGCCAGCCCCTCGATATGAAAAACATTAAGAAATTTGACGGAAAGACCCTTAAAAGAATACTTGGGTATATGTTCAGGAACTACAAGATGCATTTTATCATCGTTGTAATATGTATCATCATCACATCAATATCAACACTCTGCGGTACGCTTTTTATGCAGAGCCTTATCGACGATTATATCATCCCTCTTACACAGCAGGATGTTCCCGATTTTGCTCCCCTTGGAAAAGCTATACTCCGCCTTGTTGCGGTCTACGCCGTAGGTATTGCAAGCGCCTATACCTATAACAGGATAATGGTTAACGTTACGCAGGGTACTCTCAGAAACCTGAGAACAGACCTTTTCACCCACATGGAAAAGCTGCCTATCAAATATTTCGATACCCACGCTCACGGCGATATAATGTCTGTCTACACCAACGATATCGATACCCTCAGACAGCTTATCAGCCAAAGCATACCACAGTCCATTGACTCCCTCGTTACCATTATAACCAGCTTTATAAGCATGATAGTGTTAAGCGTTCCTCTTACTGTAATAACGCTCCTTATGATATGCGTTATGTTTATGGTAACAAAGAACATAGGAAGCAAATCCTCCACCTATTTCGGCAAGCAGCAGAGAGACCTTGGCGCAGTTAACGGCTATATCGAAGAAATGATGGAGGGTCAGAAGGTAGTCAAGGTGTTCTGCCACGAGGAAGAAAGCCTTGAACAGTTCAGAAAGATAAACAACGAGCTTCGTGACAGTGCAAACAACGCAAACAAGTTCGCCAATATCATGATGCCTATCAATGCAAATCTGGGAAATATAAGCTATGTTCTCTGCGTTGCAGTAGGCGCAGCGCTTTCCTTCAGCAATATCAAGTGGATATCTATTTCTCTCGGAACCTTGGTATCCTTCCTTACTCTGAACAAGAACTTCACCCGTCCCGTTACCCAGATAAGCCAGCAGCTCAACTCCATTATCATGGCTATGGCAGGCGGAGCGAGAGTGTTCAGCCTTCTTGATGAAGAACCGGAGACCGACGACGGCTATGTTGAGCTTGTCAACGCAAAGGAAAACACCGACGGCAGTATTGAAGAGACCTCCGAGCGCACGGGAATGTGGGCGTGGAAGCATCCTCACGCCAACGACGGAACTGTTACCTATACAAAGCTGGAAGGACGCATTGTTTTTGACGGCGTGGACTTCGGCTACAGCGATGATAAAATGGTCCTCCACGATGTAAGGCTTGAAGCGGAGCCGGGTCAGAAGCTGGCGTTTGTCGGCAGTACAGGCGCAGGCAAGACCACCATAACAAACCTTATCAACCGTTTCTACGATATACAGGACGGAAAGATACGCTATGACGGCATAAACGTCAACAAGATAAAAAAATCCGACCTAAGACGTTCTCTCGGCATAGTTCTCCAGGACACCCACCTTTTCACAGGCACGGTAATGGACAATATCCGTTACGGACGCCTTGAAGCAAGCGACGAGGAATGTATCGCAGCTGCAAAGCTTGCCAACGCAGACGGCTTCATAAAGCGTCTGCCCGAGGGCTACAACACCATGCTCACAGGCGACGGCGCAAACCTGAGCCAGGGACAAAGACAGCTTATCGCCATAGCAAGAGCCGCAGTTGCCGACCCTCCTGCCCTTATCCTTGACGAAGCAACGTCCTCCATTGATACGAGAACGGAAACTCTTGTACAGCAGGGCATGGACGGACTTATGTACGGCAGAACGACCTTCGTTATCGCACACAGACTTTCCACCGTAAGAAATTCCGACTGTATCATGGTGCTTGAACAAGGCAGGATAATCGAAAGAGGCACCCACGATAAGCTCATCGAGCAGAAGGGCAGATATTATCAGCTTTATACGGGCAATGCTATTGCAAACAGCTGACCCGACAGCGAAGCATAACGGGATTCCAAAGGGACGAGTCCAAACCGCGAAGCGGACTAAAGTTTACGTCCACGCTTTTCAAAGGGTGGTGGGTGTCCAGAGGGCAAAGCCC
>JBJEQN010000013.1:0-4100 GCA_051881775.1 Oscillospiraceae bacterium
ACTCCGTGAACCATGTCAGGCGGGGAACCGAGCAGCATTAAGCGGATCGTTCTGTGTGCCGCAGCAAGCCTGCACACCTATGTACCGGATTTTTATGCTTACGGTGACGAAATGATAAACATTATCTTTTTTTTCAAGCGCTTTCTTGAACTGGCAAGAGCGGTGCTTCCCCTTATGCTGTTCTACGTTTTTGTCTGCTGCTTAGTCTGCGTTTATTACGAGTCGGACATCAGTACAGCCTCGCTCGTCATTTTCGGCGGCTCGGCTATATTCTTCGCAGCAGCGGCCGCAGGAGCCTTCGGCGATATGCTTAAGCTGAGAGCTCACACTCCCGATACGGAAATAATCGGAGGACATTTCGGCGGATTTTCCAAAAAGGCACGGCTTTTTTCCTCCGGCTTTTCTTCCCTTAAAGCGAACAGACCCGACGACGCTCTTGAAGATTTCAAGGAAATAGAAAATATGGAGCTTTCGGACGGTGAAAAAGCTGTCCTCTCCTTTTATACAGGCGGCTGCTACAGAATGATGGGTTATCCCACAAACGCAGCAAATTACTACTTAAAAGCGGTGGAATACGGTCTTGATTCCGACCTTGCCTACGTTCTCGCCGCACGGTGCTGTGTTTCCAACGGCTGTTTTTCCCAAGCAATGGAGCTTTACGACAAGCTGCTTGAAAGAAACCCTATGTTTGAATATATTTACACCGATATGGGTATGTGCTGCCTTAAAAGCGGCGACCCCGACAAGGCGCTGGAATGCTTTGAGCACTCTGTCAGCGAAGGGAAAAACTACTCCTTCGCTTTGGGCGGCTGTTCCCTTGCATACCTTATGAAAAAGGATATTGACAAAAGCAGGGAATACTTTTCAAAGGCGCTTGTTAACAATCTCAGCGACATAAACGGCTTCAGAAAATACTACTGCTCCGTGGCCGAGGCGGCAGGCTGCCTTGACCTTATTGACGAGCATATGAAAAAGGCGGCGGAGGAAGTTCCATTGCCGGATGATGAAGAAAACAATTTTTGACCCGATCTCCAAGGAAGTGAGCTGCTTTGTATCAGGCTTTATACAGAAAATACCGTCCTCTCAGCTTTGATGACGTTGTTTCCCAGCCCCAGGTCACCCAAACCCTTAAAAATCAGCTTGTGAACGGAAATACCGCCCACGCTTACCTTTTTACGGGTTCAAGGGGAACAGGAAAGACCACCTGCGCAAGGATACTTGCAAAGGCTATGAACTGTCTGCACCCCGTAAACGGCAATCCCTGCCTTGAATGCGAGATATGCCGTGACGCAGACGCAGGCGCTCTGGGCGACATTATCGAGATAGACGCCGCTTCCAACAGCAGCGTTGATGATATAAGAGACCTCCGTGAAGGAACGATCTACACCCCCGAAAGATGCAAATACAAGGTTTACATCATAGACGAGGTGCATATGCTCTCCCCTTCGGCGTTCAACGCTCTGCTGAAAATTATGGAGGAACCCCCTCCCCACGTTAAATTTATCCTTGCCACCACCGAAGTACACAAGGTGCTGCCGACAATACTTTCACGCTGTCAGCGGTTCAATTTCAGAAGGATACTCCCCGAGGACATAAGGGACAGGCTTCTTTACGTTGCGGAAAAGGAGAACATTTCCCTTGATAACAACGCTGCGGAGCTTATTGCAAAGACCGCAGACGGAGGAATGAGAGATGCCCTTTCCCTCCTTGACCAGTGCGTTGCCTTTTCGGACAGGATAACAGCGGAAGTAGTCGCAAACGCCGCAGGAATCGCAGGCAGAGATTACCTTTTCGGCATAATAGAAGCCGTTATAGACCGCAATGCTGCCAAAGCCGTTACTATTGTAAAGGAACTGCACGAGCTTTCAAAGGATATGCAGAAGCTGTGTGACGAGCTTATAGCCCAGTTCCGCAACATTATGATAGCAAAGACCGTTCCGGGCAGCACAGACGCTCTTGTTTGTATGCCTTCGGAAATTGAAATGATTAAAAAGTATGCCGATTCAATGACCATTGAGGACATTTTTACCGATCTGGATATTCTGCAGAAGTCCAACGAGCGCCTTGCAAGAGTTTCGGCAAAACGTGTGGAAATAGAAATGTGTCTGATAAAGCTATGCTCTGTTCAGACCTGTCAATCGAGCGCAGCTATTGACAATTCTGAAATTTATGCTAAAATTGATATGTTGGAGAAAAAGCTTGCTGCAGCTTCGGCTCCTGCCGCAATGAACAGGACGCCTGCGCAGGAACCTTACCGCCGTTCTGCGGCAGAAAGAACGCCTGCAGAAAGCACCAAGGCTGCCGGACAGCAGGAACAGCAGATCTCCGACTTCAAAAAGCTCAACCCTGCCGATTTCAAGCCTGTTGAACAATGGGCGGAGATACTTGAAGAATTTACAGCGCTGTGTCCCTCCGGCTCGGGCGCTCTCACAGGCTCCTATGCGCTGGAAAATCAGGGATATATGCTGGTTTATTCGGAAAATTCCTTCTTTATGAACGTGCTTCGGAACAAGGACAACGCCAACAAGCTGATGGAAGCCGTTATGAAGATAACCGGCAAAGCGTATCAGATAAGGGCAAAATGCACAGCCAAAAAGGAAGTTTCCGAAAGTCCCGTTGAAGCGCTGCTTAAAAAGGCTCACGACAACGGTATCCCCACAGAATCGGACAAATAAGCAAATTATGGCTTTATTATAAGCTGTAAAAAAGCGTCAAACGCTATAAATTTGAATTAAAGTAAAAAATTAAAGGAGAATAAGACCAATGAAAGCAAGATTACCACAGGGAATGGGCGGCGGCGCTCAGAACATGAACGGAATGATCAAGCAGGCACAGAAAATGCAGGCTCAGATAACCTCTCTTCAGGAAGATATTGAAAACAGAGAGTTCACCGCAACTTCAGGCGGCGGCGCTGTAGAAGTAGTTATGTCCGGCAGAAAAGAGATCAAGGGTCTCACCATCAAGCCCGAAGTAGTTGACAAGGACGACATCGAAATGCTCCAGGATCTTATTATCAGCGCATTCAACGACGCTGTTCATCAGATCGAGGAGACCTCCGAAAAGGAAATGGGCGCTATCACAGGCGGAGTTTCCTTCCCCGGTCTGTTCTAAGAAACAACTATGCAGCCGGAGCTGTTAACGTTACAGGCTCCGGCGTTTATTTTTCCGAAAGAGGACTGATATTATGGCAAACACGGCTCTTCCCCTCGTTATTCTTGCAGAACAGTTCGCAAAGCTGCCCGGAATAGGAATGAAGACCGCCCAAAGGCTGGCTTACTTCGTTATGACAATGAGCGACGATGACGCCCGTGAGTTCGCAGAGGCTATAATCAACGCAAAAAGCACGGTGAAATACTGCTCCGAGTGCCTTAATTTTACTGAAACAGAGCTTTGCCCCATTTGCAACGATGACAGAAGAGACCACAGCACCGTATGCGTTGTTGAAGCACCCAAGGACATTGCAGCTTTTGAAAGGACCAACGAATACCACGGGGTATACCACGTTCTGCACGGTCTGCTCTCCCCTATGGACGGCGTCGCTCCCGATGACCTGCGCATAAAAGAGCTGCTGGCAAGGATACAAAAGGGCGGCATAAACGAGGTCATTATGGCGACCAACCCTACCGTTGAAGGCGAAGCTACCGCTATGTACATTGCAAAGCTGCTCAAACCCATGGGCGTAAAGGTAACACGCCTTGCATTCGGTCTGCCCGTAGGTGCAATGCTTGAATATGCAGACAAGGTAACACTTTTCAAGGCGCTGGAAAACAGAAGCGAGATTTGATGTAATACATGCACAATTTGCAAAAGTTTTTTTGTGCATATCACCAAAAATAGTTTAAAACACTTGCAATGTGCAGCACTTTATGATATTATATATAAGTCGTTTGACGATGAGCTTGCTTAATTCCGATAAACTGGGATATAGCCAAGCGGCAAGGCAACGGACTTTGACTCCGTCATTTCGATGGTTCGAATCCATCTATCCCAACCATCAAAGACAGTTGCCGTTCATATTCATCGTATCGAGCGGCGGCTGAATACTGGGGTGTAGCCAAGCGGTAAGGCACCTGACTCTGACTCAGGCATTTCCGGGGTTC
>JBJEQN010000014.1:0-5396 GCA_051881775.1 Oscillospiraceae bacterium
GCCAACATTTACGCTCATCTCAACGACCTTACCGTTTTTGTCGACCTTGTTAATGCTACCTATGTCTACCCACAAACCACCGGTAAGAGTAATATCGCTTGTTACATTGATAACGTTACTTCCGTTTCCTATAAACTCAATGGCTTCGTACTTACCTGCTGCGGGAAGAGGCAGCTTGGAATAGGTCTTGCCGCTTACGGAGTTAACGCCAACACGATAATAACCGTTCTTGTTGTTAAGTCTGTTGATGTCCTTCATTGCGTTTTCAAGGGTGTCGTAAAGTCTTGTTTTATTGTTGTCATATTCAATAACCGGTATAACGCTTGCTATGGAAATTGCAACGAGGTTCTTGTCAGAACGTGCAACAACGAGGCTGCTGCCGTCGATTTCGATCATTTCTGCGGTGTAATCGCCTGTGATAGACGCAATAGCGTCACCTGCTTTAACTCCGTCGATCTTAACTGTAAGAGCTTCATCACCGGAAATATCGCCGAACTTAACGTTCTTAGCGTTTGCCTTGTCATATGCAAGCGTACTGCCACTGCCATTGGGGTGAACAAATACAGAAGCTGTGAAGGAGGATTTTGTACCTTCAAGAGTTATTGTATTGCCAACGAACTGTACACATCCGACATTTACCTTGCCTGTTACAACAGCGTCCCTGCCAGTTGCGAAGCTGCCTGAACCGCTGATGTTAGCGATCTGGCTTACAGGAACAACTGCGTTAACTGCAGGCTGTGCGTCAGCAGAGCTTACTTCTGTCTTTGCAGAGAGATAACCGCCTGCCAGCATAGTGTACTTACCAACATTTACGCTCATAGGAACAACGTTTCCGCTCTTGTCTACCTTGTTGATCGTGATTTTTTCCGCAACATAAAGGTCACCTGTAAGCGCAAGATCGCTTGTTACCTTGATAGTAACATTTTCGTCAGCTGTATAATAAAGTTCGCCGTACTTTCCTGCATTGGGAAGAGGCAGCTTTGCAATAGGCTCGCTGAACATAGCCTGAGTGATCTTGAACTCAACCTTATCGTCTTTGCTGCCTGTTGCGTTGATGTCCTTGATAGCGTCGTCAAGGCTTGCGTAACGTGCAGTATTGCCGTTTACTATTACCTCAACAAATGATGTATCGGTAGACTTTGCAACCAGCTTGCCGTTTTCCTTAACGATGTAGTAGGATTCGTCCTCTGCAAGGTTTTCATCGCAGGGAACCAGCTGATCTGCATAAGGACCGCTGATAGAAGCAATAACTGTGTCATTTACGATCTGAACTGTCTTGCCTGTTGTGGGGTCAACAAGTGCAAACTTGATATGATCCGATTCACTGTCAAAGCCAAGCTTGCCGATTGCTGCAGGCTTCTTGGTGTTCCGGTAAAGAACGAGAGCAATGTTAGATGAACTTACTTCGCTTGTGATTCCTGCTGCGGAGAACGCACCCTTTACGGTAAGAGAGCCTTCAAGAGCAAGCATATTCTTTACATTAAGATTCTGAATTGTTACGCTTGTCTTTGCAGGTGTTGTTCCTGTAAAGGAATTTGTTGCGGGAATTGCGCCGGTATTTGTCTGTTCTGTGGGTTCTGTTCCATCATTGATATAAAGATCGTTAGCGGAAACAGTACCGTTAATGGTTGTACCGCTGAGTATAACTTTTCCGGAAGACTTTATGTCCTTGATCTTACCTGTAACACCTGCAAGACCAAGTTGATTTTTGCCTGCATTGAAGCTGAAATCAACATATGTCTTTTCACCCCTTACAGTCTTTTCGGACTTAAGGATAAGGTTCATGAATGCTGTTCTTCCTGTTATGGAAATATTAGTGCCTGTGAATGTAAGAGTTTTTGCGTTTGCGCTGTTGATATACAGAAGACCAAATGTGCCTGCCTTAGGCATTGTGAGTGGGCCGCCGATATTTACATCAGCAAGAAGCTCTACATCATAGCTCTTATCCTTATTGCCGTTCTTTGCATTTTCGGCAATGGTGTTAAGAACATCTGACCACAGTGCAAAGGTTGCTACTTCTTCTCTGTTGGAGGGATTTGTAACCTTAAATGCAGCTTCCATTACCTTAACATCGGAGCCGTCTCTTGCGAGAGTGAAGCCAAGTTCGCTTTCGGGGAGGCTTCCGGTATGAAGCTCAAACTTGGAAAGGTCTGCTGTCTTAGCTGTAAGAACAGTCTGTCCCTTGGCAAATTTAAAACCGGCCAATAATGCAACTCCGATAGTGATAGGTTCCTCGGCTGTTACAGAGCCTGTAACGGTAACGGGGACAAAATCCTTTGTGCCGTAAGCGATAATTGTGCCTTCACCTGCTTCAATGTTTGTAAATGTTACAGCCTTGTCACCGACAATGATAGCGGAGTAGTCTTCAAGCACAAGCTTGGTTGCCTTTACGGTATTTGCAAATTCAACATTTCCGTAAATATCAACAGTACCAAAGCCGGAAATTGCATAATTTACTGTAAACTCACCTACAACTTTAAGAACAGACTTTGAACCGCCCTTAAGAGTTGTAAGGCTCTTTGATGTGAAGTTAGAAACACCGAGATCCTTGCTTGCGGAAATTGTTAATCCCTTTGAAGCTGTGGATTCGATCTTGATGTTCATAAAAACAACATCAACGGGTAATGAAACAGAAGCGCTGTCTGTTGTTATTGTCTTGGCATCTTCCGTTCCGGACTTAACAGTTACGCTCTTAGCCTTAGAAGCTGAAGGGAATGTAAGTTTTTCTACCGTTACATCGCTGTAAACGTAAACTGTGTAATCCTTAGTCTTGTCTTTAATTGCCGCAAGAACTTCTGTCCATGTTTCGCACTTAACGTCGTTGTCGTCACCATCGTTAACGATGTAATTTACCTTTATAACTCTGTCAGTTGTAAGGGTAAATGTAACGGTTTTGCCTTCAAGACCTGTATCATATTCATATGTTACGGTCTTGCCTTCAAAGTTTACGAGATCGTTGTCGGACTTAGTTGCACCGGTAACTTCACCGATCTTTTCAATAACAAGTCCGTCATCGGTAAGTGCTGTAAGATCATATCCGTCTTCATAGGAAACTGTACCGATATTTCTTGTGTTGCCTGTTGCTGTAAGGGTTGTAAGGCTGTCAAGACCTGTCAGGTTAAGAGCAACAAGGCTGTTGTTTGAAACATCGAGAGTTTCAAGTGCTGTGTTTGCGGATACATCGATCGCTGTAAGACCGCAGTTTGCAGCCTTGAGAGATGTAAGGTTTGTATTTGCGGAAACATCAAGACCTTCTGCAAACTTAACGTTTGAAACATTGAGGGTCTTAAGTGCTGTGTTTGATGTAAGTACAAGAGCTGTGAGGCTTGTATCTGAAACATCAAGGTCTTCAAGTGCTGTGTAAGCGGAAACGTCAAGGGTTTTAATGGCAGTCTTTGAAACGTTAAGGCTTACGATGCCTGTGGGAAGAACAACAGAAGCCAGCTTTGTGCAGCCTGAAGCGTTAAGGGTAGCAAGCGCTTCGTTAGCAGAAACATCAAGTGCTGTAATGCCTGTGTTGCCGGAAATATTGAGGGTAGTGAGCGCTGTGAAATACTCAATGCCCTTGAAATTGTTAATATTCTTTCCGCTTACGTCAATTTCTGTAACTGCAGCAATTTCGCTTGCGGAAAGCTTCTTGTCTCCGTCCTTATCTAATGTATTTACATAAGTACGGAATGTGCTGTTGGGGAAGTTTGTGCTGTTAATGTCAACTGTTTCTTCAACAGGTCCTTCCGCAGGAGCGGTGTAGGTTATCTTTGTAACAGTTACATTGTAACCTGCAATTATCATACCTCCGCTTGTAATGCTTGCTGCGTCAGTAGCATCAAGAGTGAAGGAATATGAGGTAGCACCTGCTGAAAGCTCTACGCTGCCCCACTGATTAGGCTTGGAAGATGGGAACGCATCCCAGCTGCTGTCCTTGAAGGCGATCTGCCAGTAAAGATTGCCGTCGCCATCCTTTGCAGAGCCTTCGGTAAATGTAGCTGTGATCTTGCCGCCCTTCTTTGCAGCAAATTTAGGGATAGTTTCAGATACATCCCAATTTGTGCCCATGTTTGTGCTGCCTTCAAAGAGAACAGTTTCCTTGCCGGGCTCGGGCTTGTCATCTCCGACAACAAGGTATGAAACATCACCGAACCAAGGATAATCGGTATCAGACCAGTCACCCTTTGCAGAAATTTCAATTGCTATTGAAAAAGCATCAACTGTTGAAGGAGCAGTAGCAGTAAAGGTGTATGTTGTTTCATTTCCATCAACAGAGCTGGTGACTTTAAGACCTGTCTTTGATTCTAAGCTGTCGTCTATACTTCCGTCATCTTTAACTACTTCGGGATAAATGTGATTTTCCCAAGCGCTGGGGTCATTGGGAGCATAGATCTTATACTTAATACGATACTTAGCACTTTCGGGTGTGTTTGTGCTGTCGTACTTGATAGTAAAGGAATCGCCCACCTTCATTTCGGTGTTCGTCAGAGTAGAGAAGGTGAAGTTATCCTTTGAAATTGCAGGAGCATTAGGATCGTATGTTACAACAACATTTTCGTCCTTGTCAAGGAACTCTATCTTTATAAGAGTACCTGTTACAGCATCCTTGTTGGTTGTTTTTACACTTGCGTTGAACCATTCGCCAACATTAGACATATCCATAGGAACAGTAACTTCGATAATTCCTGTATTTTCTACCAGCTTATAGTAATAAGTATTGGTAGCGTGAATAGGATAAGTAGAATAAGGAACGCCAACCCAATTATCATTATCCGAATCAGGAATGTCACTGTTGGTGGCGAACATCAGTGTACCTGCCTTTGTAGGATCAACTGCAGTTACATTAAATGTAAACTTAGCCTGAGTTACGCCGGCAAACTGCTCCGTTGTATAGTCTTCACTGCCTACCATGCAGAACTGAAGTCCGTTTACGGATTCGTTTTCGGGTTCTGCATATGCAACAGCATTTACAACGCCTGCATCACCTGCGAGAGCAAAGCCGTTTGCGGTTATTTCTGCAGCAGCATCTGCGCTGAGTTTGAAACCTACACAAACTGCAGGTGATATAGGAGCAGCTTCTTCTGCCAATGCTTCGCTTCCGTCAGCCTTCATAAGCTTGATAGCATTGCTTACATACGCATCAAGCGTAATATATACTATGCCGCCTTCAGCAACGGTAGCTTTTTCAAATACCATGTCGCCGTCAGCAAGGTCAACGCCTGTTCCTTCTCCCTTTGTGTAAGGAAGAGTGTATGTGGTGGGTTCAGGATCCGGAGTTGCTACCTTTCCGATAACGAGGAACGAAACATCACCGAAATACGGATAATCTGTATCATTCCAGTCACCCTTTGCGGAAATTTCAATTGCTATTGAAAAAGCATCAACTGTTGAAGGAGCAGTAGCAGTAA
>JBJEQN010000014.1:5496-22612 GCA_051881775.1 Oscillospiraceae bacterium
TTTCAAATACCATGTCGCCGTCAGCAAGGTCAACGCCTGTTCCTTCTCCCTTTGTATAAGGAAGAGTGTATATGGTAGGTTCAGGAGCAGGAGCATCTACCT
This sequence comes from Oscillospiraceae bacterium, assembly GCA_051881775.1. GTDB lineage: Bacteria > Bacillota > Clostridia > Oscillospirales > Ruminococcaceae > UMGS363. Next base: position 5,599 of record JBJEQN010000014.1, read on the forward strand.
TTTCACAGGTAAGCTCGGTCCAGGTAGCTGTGATATTGTCATAATTTTCCTTGAACGCTGCAATTGTGCCGATATTAGCGGTAATTGCAGTTGTAGCAATATCAACTGCGCCTGTCCATGCGTCGTCAGCGTAGGCCTGTGTCCAGGTCTTGTTTGTTGTATCAAGGAGAACTACCTCATCGCCCTCATCAGTTGTTTCGGGAGTTGTGTACTTGATCTCGGAAACGGTAACGCCGGAGCCTGTAACGGTAATGCCGTTTGCAGCAACAAGCTCAGCCTGTTCAGCAGTAAGAGTTACAGAGCAAGTTGTCTTCTCTGTTTCGGCAGTTAATGTTCCGATCTCGGTTTCATTTGCCTTGATAACAACAGAACCTGTTGTATCGCTGTTAGCCGCATAAGTAACTGTAATAACGCCGTCCTCAGCAGCAGCTGCAAGAGCGGTGCTTTCAACAGTTACGGAGCCGGGTGTAGTTACTCCTGCAAGAGCAGTACCCTCAGTAGGTGTAACATTTTCGGTTTCTGCGTGATAAGCGGTAATGTCGGTTAACGTGTAGCCTTTGCCGCTTACGATAACGTAGCTTAAAGAATCGCTTGTAAGTTTAAAGGTGTATGTGGTTTCGCTGTCATCGGTGTCATTCAATGTGTTTTCATTGGAATCGAATACCACAACAGGTGAACGCTGGTCATTTTCCGTATTAAAATCTTCTGTTTCTTCAAAAGTTATAACAACGGTATCGCCTACAGCTAAATCGTAGCCTTCAAGAGAAAACTGCAGTGTGCTTCCGGTAAGAGCAGACTCTCCCCACCAAACAGAATAATCTGTTGGTACAGAAGTAACTTCAACATTTTCAACGGTAACGCCGTTGCCCTTGATAGTGAAGCCGTTAACGGTATTTGCGTCAAGGTCAAAGGTAAGGACATTATTGGTGCTTTCGTCCACCGATACTTTATTCTCTCCTGCATATACCTCAATAGCAGGAGTGCCTATGAAACCTTCGGTCGTGCTGTATGTTATTACAACACTGTAGCCAAGATTTTTTTCGGAAAGCACCACATCAACGCTGCCAAGCTCTGTTGTACCGTCAAGGTCAACAGCCGCCTCACCGCTCCATACGGTCGATGTGGCACCCGGTATTGTCTTGTCCTTCTCATTAGCAACGATCTTAAGATCTGTTGCTTTGAAGGTGTAGTTGCCGGCTTCAATAGTGCCGTCAATTTCGCCTTCATATGAGAAAGCAAGATTGTTGTTTGTGTCAGCCGCAGTGACAGAACTGCTGTTGAACACCGCTGTTTTAGCGGCAGCCCCGGCAGTTGTACCGCTGTCAACAACAGTATTGCTGTTGTCAGACGATGAGAGCTTAAGAGCCAAGCCCACACCGGTGTCAACGGTCGCCGCACTGATGTTCAGAGGTACGATAGCTGTCTGAGTGACAGCCATAGCAGCCGCACAAATTCCGGCTACTATTCGTTTGAACTTCATATTATCATCCTTTCGTGATAATTATTTTTTGCAAAGATCCCTTTGCATTGAAACATCAGAAACGCCCTCGCCTGCCCCACATCCGGCATATTGCCACAAAAACCCTTCTACACCGGATAATTTCACAGCTTCGGGGCATACTTCGGGCGCTTCTAATCAGCATAAATTATACCATTATTTATTTGTATATTCAATACACATTTACCATAAATATGTCCGTATTTTTTTGTGTTTTATGTAAAAATTACTATATTTAACTGTTTTTTTACCACATTTTAACCATTTAGAATCATTATTTTACATCTTTTTTTGTGTTTTTCGTCATAACACGCAATTGTCGATTACACATAATTCCATTTATATTAAGACGGCAGATAACGCTGCCGCTCAATATGCAGTTATACCTATCTTTGAGCGTTCTGTATATTGTCACTATTTGGCGAAATAAGTATTGCCATTTTAAAGAAAATATTGTATAATTACTTTGAATAATATCAGTTGGCACGGCAAAAATATGGCACAAACAAGCAACTATATCAGCATTACAGGAACATATTGCCAACAAGCACGTTATAAAATGCTTCGGTGCAGCAATAATAAGTGCCGAAGCCGCAAGGAAGTTATGGGAAAAAAGCATACGGAATGATCCTTGGATCGTAAAAGATAAATTGGAGGGATGGTTTTGAAAAAAATATCAAAAACCGTCGTAGTGACCGCTATCGGAATAATTCTCAATGTTGCAGGAAGATATATTGCTCATATTCTTGATCTGCCTGTGTGGCTGGATATGGTCGGCACAGTCATTTCGTCGTATTACGGCGGTCTCTGGAGCGGAATTATTGCAGGTCTGACGTCAAATGTCATATCGTCGCTGTATGACGTATCTACCCTTGTTTATTCCGTAATTAACGTTGCGGCGGCAGTAATGATACACATTTTCATAAAGAAAGGATATGTCAACGACGGGCTGAAAGTCATTATATCGGGCTTCTGGCTCGGAGTGATATGCACTATCCTGTCAACTCCCATTAATATTATTTTCTGCGGCGGATATTCGGGCAATATCTGGGGCGACACTCTGACAGATATGCTCAAATGGCACGATGTTTCCAACATACTTGCGGTACTGGCAGGAGAAGCTGCAGTGGAAATAGTTGACAAGCAGATAAGCGTTATACTTGCGTGTCTGATAATTTTCATTATTTCCCGTTTCAAAAAGAGCAGAAAGTCTGCGCTTCGGACAATACCGCTTATTCTGACTGCCTGTATAATTTCCGCAGCCGCAATACAGCCTATAGAGTCTGCCGCTGCAAACGACAGCGCTGATTTCGATAACTTTGTCGAAAAAATATACAACAACACTAACGGTTTGGTGTCATCCCAAGCCAATGTTATCCGTGAAACAGATGACGGGTACATTTGGATAGGAAGCTATGCAGGTCTTACCAGATACAACGGAGCCGAGTTTGAATTTATCCGTGAGGGCGGACTTGTAAACGTGGTCAGCATGATGACCGACAGCAAGGGACGTTTGTGGATAGGCACAAACGACGCAGGAATAGCAAGATATGAAAACGGAGAATATACATATTTTACCTGTGACGACGGACTTCCCTCAAATTCTGTACGCTGTTTTGCAGAGGACAAAGACGGCAGCGTTTATGTAGGTACAAGCAGTAAAATATGCAGATTTGACGCAGACGATACCATTGAGGTATCAGAGTATGATATTACCTTTGCAACGGCAATGGCTGTATACGATGACAAGCTGTTCGTTATCGACAATAACGGCGGCATAAGCGCTCTGGACGGAAAAACACTATTAACTCCTACGGCGGAAGATAAGGAAAAATACTTTTACTACTGCCTTGCCTCAACCTCTGAGGAAATGCTGGTAGGAACGGAGACAGGCGAGCTTTTCTCGGCGGATATTTCGGGAGGCAATATCCTGCTTCGTAAAAAAGCGGATATATCCGCAGATAAAATATCCGCCCTGTTTGAGGACAGCTGCGGCCGCATCTGGTTAGCTTCCGGCTCGGAATTCGGCTACATTGCGCAGGACGGCAGCTATCACAAAATGAGCATTGAAGGATTTGACGGGTCAATAAGCTGCTTCCACGAGGATTATCAGGGAAATATATGGGTCGCTTCAACTAGCTACGGCGTGATGAAGCTGTCGGAAAGCCGTTTTGCAAACGTTTTTGAAAGCATCGGTGCGGAAAAGCAGGTAGTCAACGCCGTTACAAAATACCGTGGCAGCTATTTCTGCGGTACGGATAAAGGTTTGATCGTATTTAACGAAAACGATATTTCCAACGATTTTGCCGAATTGTCCGAGCTGACAGACGGATGCAGAGTTCGCTCCATATATGCCGATTCCAAGGACGGGCTGTGGCTTTGTACCTATAACGGGCTTATACATTATTCTGCAGAAGGCGAAGTGCGCCGCTACGGCACCGAAACGGACAGCGTTACAAGCGACCGATTCAGATGTATAACCGAGCTTTCCGGCGGCTCCTTTGCTGCAGGCACCGCCGACGGCATCAACTTTTTCAAGAACGGCGAGCTGACAGGTACTCTTACCGCTGCAGACGGTATGGAAAATACCCAGATATTGTCCATTACAGAAGGAAATGACGGAACCGTCTGGGCAGGCAGCGACGGCAGCGGCATATATATAATTTCAGACGGCAGCATCAAGGAAAAATATACTGTTGAAAACGGTTTGCCGTCAAATATAATCCTGAGGATAGTCCCCTGCGGCAATAAATATCTTATTGTAACAAGCAATTCGCTTTGCTGTATTGATGAAGACGGCAAAGTAAGAAAGCTTGAAAGCTTCCCCTATTTCAACAACTATGACATAATGATCTGCGGCGAAACGGCTTATATAACGTGCAGCGCAGGTCTTTATGAGATAAGTCTTAGTGAGCTTTGTAACGATAACTGTGAGCAGATAAGGCTTTACAGCGCAGGAGAAGGTCTGTTCTCGGGACTTACCGCAAATTCGTGGAATTATATCTCGGAAGACAAGGAGCTTTATCTTTGCAGCAACAACGGCGTTATTATTTTTAACCCGAGCAACGTAAGCAGTGAAGCAAATATGAAATTCGGAATAGTATCTTTGAAATGTGACGAACAGGATATAAAGGTCACAGGCGAAAACACGTTCTCTGTTCCGGGTAACGCAAAGAATATCTCCATTTATGCTTCGGTGCGGAATTATGCCTTTTCCGATGTAAAGGTACGCTTTTATGTAACGGAGTTTGATACCGAGCCAAAGCTGTACAGCTGGAACGAGATCGAACCAATAAAAATATACAAGCCTGACGATTCCGAGTACCATATCTGTCTGCAGCTTCTGGACAGCTCGGGCAAAAAGGTGCTGCAGGAAATAATGTATACCGTCAGCACAGAGCCTAAGCCATGGGAAACTCCCATATTCAGGACCTACCTTATAGTGATATGCACAGAGATCCTGCTCTCTATGCTGATAAACATAGTAATTATGATATTCTTTGTAATAAGGAAAAACGAGCTGGAAAAGGTGCGGAGTGAACTTGAGGATAAGGTAAGCCGTCAGACGGGAGAGCTTATAACGCAGCAAAAGGAGATAAAGGAGCTGTACCTACAGACCGTTACTGCCCTCAGTGAAGCCGTGGACGCAAAGGACAGATACACAAGCGGTCATTCCAAGCGTGTTGCGGAATATTCCCGTATGCTGGCTGCCAAAATGGGCAAGACCAAGGAAGAACAGGAAGAGATTTACCGTGCAGGACTGCTGCATGACATCGGCAAGATACGCATACCTGTGGAAATAATCAATAAGGCAAGCAAACTTACCGACGAGGAATACAACATTATAAAGATACATCCCGTGACGGGTTACCATATTTTAAGGGGTATATCGGGCAGTCAGCTTATAGCTATCTGTGCTAAATATCACCACGAAAGATACGACGGAAAGGGCTATCCCAACGGACTTGCCGGCGATAAAATACCCGAAGCCGCAAGAATACTGGGCGTTGCTGATTCCTATGACGCAATGACAAGCAACCGAAGCTACCGTAACGCTCTGCCGCAGGATGTGGTACGCCGTGAGATAGAAAAGGGACGAGGAACTCAGTTTGATCCGCACATTGCCGATATAATGCTGGAGATGATAGACGAGGATAAGGATTACAAAATGAAGCAGGCGGATTTCCAGCACCGCAGGATACTTACGGTGGATGATGAGATCATTAACACTAAAGTTATTGCAAATATTATGAAGGATGAGCCTGCATATGAGATCGTATCCGTATGCAGCGGAATGGAAGCTCTGGATATATTGGAGCAGCAGACCTTCAATCTGATACTGCTTGACGTAAAAATGCCCGGTATGGACGGTTTGGAAACGCTTAAGGCTATCAGGGAGAAGTATGATACTCCCGTGGTGCTGATGACAGGCGACAAAGAACTTGAAACAGCCGGCGCTTTTGCCGAACTTGGCTGCGATGACTATATCACCAAGCCTTTCCCTCCCCTGCTTATAAAAGAAATAGTCCACAATATGACTGAGAGAATGACTATTGAATTATGATGTATTTTTCATGGATATTTTTAACAAAGTTTCTGCAAGCTGTTCAAACGCCTAAAAACCCCCTCCAACGGTATTCATTTATACCGCCGGAGGGGGTTAGCTGTTTTATGATTTATTCAAGAGGAATATCGGAAGTATCACCTTCGGTTTCATCGCTGCTGTCGTCTGTTCCGTCATCTTCTTCCGTACCTTCATCACCTTCGGAAGTTTCGCCTTCTTCGCCGGAATCTTCTTCGGTCGTATCTTCGGAAGTGTCCTCATCTTCGGAACTCTCTTCCTCTTCTTCCGTATCCGCTTCTTCATCAAGAGCGTTGGTGGAATTTATCTGTTCGGATGCAAGGACAAGTTTGCCTTTGTCGGTAAGAACGACATTGAAAGTTCCGTTGTCCGTGCTGAGTTTAAGCTGTCCGTCATAGCTGCCCTTGAAACTTGAAGCAATTATTGCTCCCTCTGCAGCAGCTGCAGCACTTCCGTCTGCCTCTGTAAGTCTGAGGGTAATATCTGTGGAAGCTGCTGTTATGCCGTTCTTTGTTATGCTCATAACGCCCTTGGAATTGTTCAGAATATTCAGCACCGTTCCGCTTTCCGTTGATCTGAGTTCAGAAGCAGAAACTGTTCCGCCTATGGTATTTGTTCCGTTAAGGGTAAGTACGCCTGCTTTAAGTGTGCCGTTCAAGGTAACATTCTTAAGCGTTACATCTCCCGTTCCACTTAATCCGCTTGCAAGGTTAAAGTTAACATTTTCTGCGCTGAACTGATATTTTCCTGCGCTTACCGTATACTTTGCAGATGCTCCGTTTTTTGCGGAATCAAGGCTTGTGTTTACGATATTAAGCGCACCTGTGGAAGTCACATTGCCGGTAAAGCGAAGTGTCTTATTTTCGGAGGTTATTGTAAGGCTGTTGTATGTTCCTGCCTTAGGCATTTTTATTGCTCCGCCGATGTCGTAATTATCAAGCAATGTTATTGTGTAATCGGTGGTGCTTGCCTTTGCCGCTTCAATTGCAGCGACGACATCTGTCCAAAGTGCATACTTGTTTCCGTTAAGGTCAAGCGTTATCGATTTGATATATGCTTTTCCGCTTATTACTGCCAGTGTATAGCCAAACGCTGAACCTGCAGGCTGTATTCCCGTTACATCAAACACGCCGTTTCCGATAGTTTTGGTTGTGAAAATGACTGTGTTTTCGGAGATCTCGCTGTCTGATTTGAGCGCTATCGTTCCCGTTACGCTGTCTGCAGCTGTTCCTGTTATCTTCATTGGAGTGAAGCCCTGTTCAAACTTGATGTAGGAACCCTCTGCGCCGTTAAGAGTTTTGGTCGATACGGTAGATTTTGTTCCCGGTACGGTTATGCCGCAGTTTTCGCCAAGGTTAAGGGCCGTTGTTGTAAATGTTGTTCCAACCTTGAATTCGGTGGTTAAATTTACCGTGCCAAATCCGGAAACCTTATCTATCGGACTTGTTTCGCCAAGGTCAAGAACGAACTTTGAACCGCCCTTTACGGCTGAAATGCTGTCCGAAATAAAGTTATCAAGGGTAAGATCCTTTGATGCGCTTATTGAAAATGCCTTTGTGCTTTCGATGCTTACATTTTCAAGTGTCAAAGGTATTTTTGCAGACAATGACGTTACTCCAGTAAGGCTGAGAGTTTTCACATCATCGGCACTTGCGCTCTTAATGGTAAGAGAATTTGCCTTTGTGGGAAGGGTAAGTGTCGCTGCTGTAGTGTCTGTATTCAATGTTACGGTATAGTCAGTACTGCTGTCTGTAATAGCCGCAAGAGCAAGCTCCATATTGGGGAACTTTTTTTCGTTTTCGCCATATGAAAGAGATATTGCGTCTGCCCATTCTGCCTTTATGGACTTTGTTTTTGTGTAATAGAAAGCGTCGAGCGGCTTGCTGTCGACTGTTTCATTTGCAATAGTCACCTTTTCGGTAATATCCTTTGAACTGTAAAGAATGGTTATTCCGCTTGCAAGGGCAATTGTCGCTCCCTCTGCGTTTACGACATTAACGGTAAGGCTTTCTGTAACGTCGTTTACCGTTACCTTTGCAACCTTGCCGCTTGTTTCGGCAAGTACAAGCACTGCTTTTCCTGATGTTGTTATCGTTGCGGTAGAAGTTGCTGTAGGAAGCTTCATTGTGCCGTTAAAGGTCGTTACAGAAGAAACATTGCCTTTTACGGTAAGAACCTTGCCCTCTGCAACGGTCACTTCACTGAATGTAGAAAGGCTTGCTGCGGTCATATCGTCATTTACTTTAAGAACGGAAGTTTTTGTACCGCTTACCGCTCCGAAGCAATCGGAAGCTGTATTTACTGTCAGGGTAACGCCTGAGGATGTCTTTAAAGCAATAGTTTTTCCTGCCGACTGGATAATTTTGCAGTCTATTGTTGTATTAACGGGGATAGAAATGCTTGTGCTGCCTGTTGTAAGTGTTCCCGTGCCGTTAATTGTGATGCTCTTTGCAGTCTTGGGGAGGGTAAGTGTTGCTGCCGTAACGTCTGTATTCAGCGTAATGGTATAGTCGGTACTGCTGTCTGTAATAGCTGCAATAGCAAGTTCAAGGTTAGGGAACTTTCTTTCGTTTTCGCCGTCTGAAAGAGATATTGCGTCTGCCCATTCTGCCTTAATTGACTTTGTTTTTGTGTAATAGAAAGCGTCAAGGGGCTTGTTATCAGCTGTTTCATTTGCAACGGTCACCTTTTCGGTAATATCCTTTGCACTGTAAAGCACGGTGGTTCCGCTTGCAATAGAAATTGTATCTCCCTCTTCGTTTACGATATTAACGGTAAGGCTTTCTGTCACATCATTTACCGTTGCCTTTGCGAACTTGCCGTTTGTTTCGGTAAGTACAAGCAGTGCGTTTCCTGCTGTTGTTACCGTTGCGGTGGAAGTAGCTGTGGGAAGCTTTATTGCACCGTTAAGTGTCTTTACAGAAGAAACATTGCCTTTTACGGTAAGAGTCAGGTCATCTTCAATATTCACTTCTCCGAAGGTAGAAAGGCTTGAGACGGTCATATCTTCACTTACCTTCAGAACCGAGGTCTTTGTACCGCTTACTGCGCCGATATTGCTTGTTTCGCCGTTAATATCAAGGGTCTTGCCTTCGGACACCTTTACTGCAAGGGGTTTTGTGCCTGTGCCGTTAAGAGTAACGTCAATTTTGGTATTTGCAGGTATCGTTATAGTTGTTGCGTTAACGTTCAACTCGCCATCACCTGTTACTGTTATACCTGCTGCTTTGGTGGGAAGTGAAAGGGTCTTTACTTCTGCGTCTTGATTAAGGGTTATTGTAAGGGTTGCTGTGGAGCTCTTGTATGCTGTCAATGCTGCTGTGAGGGTATCGAAAGTTTTGATCTCATTGCCGTCGGATACGGTTACGGCGCTTGCAGACAAAGGATCAATGGTTTCTGTTCTGATAACATACTTGCACTTGGTACATTTGAATGTCTTTTCGCCCTCTTCGGTTTCGGTAGGTTCTTTTGTTACCGTTCCGCTGTCCTCGGTATGTTCTTCAAAGTCTACCTGTTCATCACAGCCTGAGCATTCGTACCAGTGACCGGTCTCATCGGATGAGTAGTCGTCTGCAAGCTCATGATTATGATCCATATCATCGGAAAAAGTTATTTTTACTGGAACAGAACTATTGGTCGTAGTACCGTCGCCAAGCTGTCCGTGATTATTCCATCCCCATATATACAGATCGCCGTCTTCGGTCGTATATGTACTGTGAAAACCTCCAAGGCGTACCTGAGATACATTACTTGTTATTTTTACAGGTGTATTTTTGTTTATTGTAGTGTTGTCTCCAAGCTGACCATATTTATTATATCCAAATGTATACAGATCGCCGTCCTCGGTTATATATGCACTATGATTCTTTCCAAGACTTACCTGAGAAACCTTAGTTCCTATTCTTACCGGTACAGACCTGCTCGTTGCGGTGCCGTCACCAAGCTGTCCGTAGTTATTATATCCCCAGGTATACAGATCGCCGTCTTCGGTTATACACGCACTATAAAAATATCCAAGACTTACCTGAGATATATTACTCTTTATTTTTACCGGCTCAGACTTGTCTGTTTTCGTGCCGTCGCCAAGCTCACCCTTACTGTTAAATCCCCATGTATACAGATCGCCGTCCGTAGTTATACATGCGCTGTGACTGTTTCCAAGACTGACCTTAGCAACATCGCTCTTTATTTTTATCGGTGTATAACTGTCTGTTGAAGTGCCGTTGCCAAGGCGGCCATTGCTATTATCTCCCCATGTATACAGATCGCCGTCTTCGGTTATACATGCACTGTGATAAGCTCCAAGGCTGACCTGAGATACATTTTCCATTATTTTTACCGGTTCATAACTGTCTGTTGTAGTGCCGTCGCCAAGCTGTCCGTATTCATTATATCCCCATGTATACAGCTCTCCGTTTTTGGTTATACAAGCACTGGTATATTCCCCAAGATAAACCTGAGCTACATTGATCATTATTTTTACCGGCTCATAGCTGTCCGTTGTAGTGCCGTCACCAAGCTGTCCGTAGTTATTATATCCCCATGTATACAGATTACCGTTTTCGGTTATATATGCACTGTGATAATATCCAAGGCATAATCTGTTTTTATCAATATTTACCGAAGAAGCAGGCTCAGTTTGCTGGTCCTGTACAGACTGTAATTCGGCAGCCAACATAAAATCCAAAACATCAGCTTCCTGAATAGAATCGGCAACATCACCGGTGATCTCTTCCGCACTGCATATGCTTCCGCATACTGTATTCAAAAACAATACAGCAGAAGACAAAAGTGCCAATAGTTTCCTTACGTTAGCTTTCATAATTTCCTCCTGTTTTTACAAAAAATCGTCAATTTTCTCGATAGAATCCTCATATGCCACATCATAATTTGCCTTATTTTAAATTATATCATTCTTTAAATCAACATTCAATATATATTTACCCTAAAAATGCTGTGTTTTTTTATTGCTTATGTTATACTAATTCCAACTCAGCCTATGGACAATCCTCGGATATAACGATCCATACTAATCTCCATCCTATTTTCAGAATATACACCTCTTTCACTTGATTTTTGGCAAGAATTATGATATACTATTTGCAAAATATATTTTACGAAAAGAACATTCTATAGAAACACTTTAGCAACAGAAAATATGCAAACAAAAATGTACAAATAAAAAAATCGGCAGGTTATCAGCATAACTTAAACAAAAGTAACACCTGCCAAACGGAAAGGTTAAAGCAGTAATATGCAGGTGGCAAAATGAGCAAACAGAACACAAAAGTCGAATATACGCAGGTAGTCTGGGAGATCACTACATTGCTCCAAAAAGCAGAATCACTGGAAGAAGCGTTGCGTACCAGCCTTGGAGAAGTGGTAAAGGCAGTCGGTGCCGAGGCAGGCACGATCTGGTTTTACAACGTAAACGGTGATAAAAAAATTTATCCCTCCTTTACTATCGGCGGAGCAGATCTGACAGGTCTTAGCCTGGAGCTTGGAGAAGGAATTGCCGGTACGGTCGTTAAAGAGGGAAAATCCACTGTAGTCAAGGATTGCCGGAATGATAAGCGATGGGCAGGACGTTTTGATGAAACTACGGGCTTTGTGACAAAAAGTATGATCTGTGTACCTCTCGTGAATAAATACGAGGTGATCGGCTGTATTCAGATCATCAATAAAAAAGACGGTTCTCTGTTCAATGATGAGGATATAAGTCTGTGTGAAAATCTGGCTATGCTGACTGCTATTGCAGTGGACGGCAGGGGCTTGAATCTTGGCTTTACTGAGGACAAGAAGTCTATTATTTCCCTAAAAAATGTCACAAAAACCTTTGGCACGGGAGAAACTAAGCTCCAGGTATTAAAAGGAGTCAATCTTGATATCAAAGAGGGCGAGTTTCTTGTTATACTGGGTGAATCGGGCTGCGGCAAGTCCACTATGCTTAATATTATAGGCGGTATGGATCAGCTTACCACGGGAACCTTTCTTTTTGACGGCAAAGACTATTCCAAGGCGGATGAAAAGACCTTGACAGAGTACCGCAGACATTCTGTGGGATTTATTTTCCAGGCTTACAATCTGATGCCAACTCTGACCGCAGAAGAAAATCTTGATTTTATCGGGGAATTATGTGACAACTCCATGGATGCGGCAGAGGCTTTGGAACGTGTAGGTTTGTCTCAGCGAAAGGATAACTATCCTGCACAGATGTCCGGCGGTCAGCAGCAGCGTGTATCCATAGCAAGAGCGCTTGTGAAAAAGCCGAGGATAATTCTTGCAGACGAACCCACAGCCGCACTTGACTATGAAACAAGCATAGAAGTTCTGACAGTTCTTGAAGAGGTCATAAAATCGGGTACAACTCTTTTGATGGTAACACATAATGAAGAGATCGCAAAAATGGCAAACCGTGTTATACGCATGAAGGGCGGAGTAGTTGCGGAAGTCATCGTAAACAGACACCCTGCAAGTGCAAAGGAGTTAGTATGGTAAAAAGGAAGGCAAGGACGAAACATCTTTTAAGAACGATAAAGAAAAACGGAGTATCCTTTTTTGCCGTTGCGTTCATCGCAGCAACAAGCATTGCTATTTTTCTTGGACTGCAATCCTCTGCAACTGCGATACTGAAGGAAACAAACCGCTATTTCGTAACAAATAAACTGGAATCGCTGGAGATCACCTGCACCAATGGTATCACAAAGGAAGATATAGAAGCTATCGCAGGCTGGGACGGAGTTGATGCCGCAGAGGGCGGATATTCCGCTATGGCACTGATGAACAGCGAAAGTGAAAAAATTACGATACAAGCACGTTCTTTGTGCAGCGAAATGAACGAGCCCGTTATTATCGAGGGTACTCTTCCCTCTGCTCCGAATGAAGCTGCCGTTGAGGAGAAGTTTGCAAACGAGCATGAAATAAAGCTCGGAGACAAGATCACATTGGAGCATGACGGTATGTTTGTTTCGGATACATTCAGCGTAACGGCTATCATTAATGAACCGTTTTTCTGCTGTGCTACGGTCAGAGATGCCCGAGGAAAAAGTACGGAGGGACTTGGTGCTGCTTCCTACTACATAATGCTTGACAAAGATGCTTTTGACTCTTCTTATTACAGTAATTGCTATACAACCGCATTTATAAAGAATAATGAATTGGATAACTATTTTTATTTTTCCGATAAATATAAAAGTCAGGAAGAAGCATTCAAAAATAAGCTGGATACACTTGCACAAGAACGTGCAGAACTTCGTTACACTTCCCTCACGGGTGACGCAGAAGCTGAAATAGAGGACGCAAAGCTCAAAATATCCGACAGCGAAAAGGAACTGTCCGAAGCAGAAAGCAGTATTGAGGAAAACAAGGAAAAGCTGGATAAGGCACTTGAAGAGATCAATGCAAATCTCACACTTATGGGTCTTGATACCGATCTTGACGATGCATTGGCGCAGTTGGATATGTTTGGTGATGCGGCACTTCCTTTAAAGAATTCTATTCTTGACTATAAGGAAGGTATTTCTCAGATAGAAGATGCCGAAGCTGAGATTGAGGATTCCCGTAAGGAGCTTGAAAGTGCAAAATCAGAGCTTGCCGATGCAGAGGAAAAGGCGGCTGACATTCAGCTAAAGGACTGGATAATCTCCGTCAGAAATGATGTGGGAGATATCCGAGGTGTAAAAACTATTGTAGACGGAATTTACGGTCTGAGCTATTCCATGTCAATTATTTTCCTGCTTGTGGCGGTGGTTGTCTGCCATGCGGCAATATCAAGAATGATAGACGAACAGAGAACACTCATCGGCGCACAAAAGGCGTTGGGATTCAGTTCCAAAGAAATTCTTAACCACTATATGCTTTATAACGTGCTGTGTGCTGTTCTCGGTATTGCGATAGGCTGGCTTGCAAGCGTTGTTATAGTGGAGAATTTGGTTATACATATTTTCAAGCCTAACTTCCTGCTCCAAAGCATTTCGATAACTTTTGCATTGAAGGAAGCTCTGATAACAGCGGTAATATGTCTGGGTGTATTTTTAATATCCACTTATGCAGCCTGCGCAAAGTTGGTTCGTATGCCTGCAACGGAATTGCTGCGCGGTGAAGTTCCGGTGAGAGGAAAAGGATTTTTCTTTGAGAAATGGAAAAGCTATAAAAAGCTGAACCTATATTCCCGAACTATGATAAAAAATGTGCTGAGTGATAAAGGTCGTATGATGACAACTATCATGGGAGTTGTAGGCTGTATTGCCCTTTTGGTAATATGTTTTTCTCTCAAACTGGCAATTGAAAATTCTTCGGTAATGCAGTTTGATAATTATTTTCTGTATGATAACCGATTGGTAATTGACAGCAGCGTTGGCACGAAAGAGGAGTTTGAAAAAGTGCTGCAGGAGGAAAATATAAGCTATACTGTTATTCAGGACAAGCTAAAAAATTTCAGGGTAAACGGCGGAAGCTGGGAAAACGCCCATATTATTGCTGCCTCGGATTTTGAAAAGCTTGGGGATTTTATGGTCGTTTGGGATATTAACACAAAGAGCAATGCTGCCATTCCCGAGAACGGTGTGCTGGTTTCACGCAAGTGCGCAGAGCTCAATGATATTTCCGAGGGCAGCACGGTAGAATTTATGGATTCGGAAGGAAACCCCAAAGAATTTAACGTTGTGGGAGTTATTGAGCATTACCTGCCATATCATCTGTTTGTCACGACCGACAGCTATTATGAGTCTGCTATTGGCGAAGAAACAGACGAGAGTGTTTTCTTGCTGAATGGTGATATAAGCGGACTTTACGAAAGAGTTCGTGACATGGACGGTTATTTGTCGCTTAAGGATAACAGTGAATATAAAAGAAGTGCCGACGGCGTAAACCTTGTCATCTTGATATGCCTTGCTTTATCGGCTGTTATGGCTTTGCTTGTGCTTTTAAACCAGATATCAATGCATATTAACAGAAAAGCAAGAGAGCTGGCGGTAATGCGTATCAACGGTTACACTATGAGCGAGACCAAAGCGTATGTCTACAAAGATAATATTGTTCTTACCTTAATGGGACTTATTTTGGGCAGCGGTTTTGGTATTGTGCTTTCTTATGTGGTAGTTCGTATAATTGAGACGGGTGCTAATCGTTATGTGCGTACACCGAACATTCCTGCCTGTCTTTACGCCTGTGCAGTTGGCGCTTTGTTTGCTTTGATAGTGAATCTCATCGCATTGCGAAAGATAAAGCATCTGAATCTTACAAATGTAAGCGGTAATTAAGGAAACGCCGGTCGCAGTGTGAAATATTCGGATGATAAGAAAACATTGATTTTGGACTGCTGCAGCAAATGCTGTGGCAGTTTTTTTGTAAAAATTTGTATTATATAAGCGTTACCCCCTATGGTTGAACAAGCCACAGGGGATATTCAAATTCTGTCAAGACGATCCTTACACAGCGGTTTACGGAAATAAACATCGGGAAGAACGATATAATATTCCTTACCATCTTCCTTGCACTTCCAGATAATAACCAGACGAACAACGGTTTTGTATATACTGTAACCCTTATTTAATTTGCTGAATATCCTTTTTTGGCAGTCACTTGAAAATTCGACAATAATTTTGCCGTCAATATACAAGCAGCCATTTTTATAATCAAGCTCCTGACCGCTGTAAATGCCCGAAATGTAATTCTGCTTTTTCTTGAATGAGTTAAGATAAACATCCTTGTACCCAAGCTGCATTACCATTTCACCGGGTTCCGGATAGTTGATCTTGCAATAATACTTTTGGGCATTTTCCGATGTAATATTGTCAAAATATGCGCCATAGATAGTAAAAGATATTGAGCTCGTTTCTCGCTCTTGTCATTCCGACATAAAGCTTTCTGCGTTCTGCGTCATCATATGTAGCTTTTTATCGTCCAGAAATAAAGTATGGTTTTTATATTGCTTACCGAAGATTTCTTTATGCCGCTGTTAAGCGCTTTTTCGTTAAGTTCTTTAATATTAAACTCAAACTTTCCGCTGTTATCCATTTTTCCGTAATAAGCCCTTGCTTTAAAACCGTCACGGCACAGTCTTTCCGCAAGCTCCGCAGGGAGTATTCCTAAGCGATTGCATAACATTTTCGACACCCTGAAAATTCCTATGCACCCAATGGGGAATGACAGAACGATTATCGGCAGCTGTTATAAGGGCAAGGCAGTACGCAAACTCAAAATGTATCTATAACAAATTCAATGCCCGATTTGCCGAATTCGCTTTCTATGAATTTAATGTCATGCTTGAAAATATTATGTCCGCAAATAAACCTGCTGTCGCTGATAAATTCCGTAAATTTATCGGAGGATTTAGTATGCAAGCCGTCATTTTCCAATTTTGCCGCACCATAATCGAGAACCTTTCCGTTATTTCCTACCTCTGTATCCACAAAGACTATTCTTTTCATTTCGCCCTCCTGCTGCTTGACATGATGTATCTATATTCACATAATACTACATTTGAGCGTTAATTTCAACAGTATGCAAGGAAATTTTTATTGTCAAAATGAGCAAAGCATTTAATAACATTAGGCTATAAAAGCACTAATCTTTATTTACATATCTTTCTTTTGGTAATATACTCACAATTTATACTGCAAACCCTTACGAATTTCCCCTACTTTTTCCGCATATACATAGTTAAGAAAAACTATGTATTGGAGTGAGCTTATGAAGTTCAGGTCGGAACAGGACTTAGAAGATCGGGCTGTTATGCTTGGGAAATATATTATAGAAAACAAAGCCACCGTCAGAGCTGCCGCTAAATTTTTCGGGATTTCTAAATCTACGGTACATATGGTTGTGGTAAATTAGAAAATGTGGTTTTTGTTGTTGTATAAGCGTGACAATTAAACACTTACATATTCCAATACCAAAAACAGCCTTCCGTCAAGCACCAGACGGAAGGTTTT
>JBJEQN010000015.1:0-4021 GCA_051881775.1 Oscillospiraceae bacterium
TGTTTTTACGCTCACGACGGCGTCTTACGACAGCCTTCTTACCTTTAACCTGAGCAGCCATTGTTCATTTCCCTCCTTACTTCTTCTTGTTAGCGATTGTCTTTACAGGACCCTTACGAGTTCTTGCGTTAGTCTTAGATCTCTGACCTCTGACGGGGAGACCCTTTCTGTGACGAACGCCTCTGTAACAGCCGATCTCAACCAGTCTCTTGATGTTAAGTGCGACATTTCTTCTAAGATCGCCTTCAACGATGAAGTTATGATCGATATATTCACGGAGCTTTGCGAGGTCGTCCTCGGACAGATCCTTAACTCTGATGTCAGGGTTTACACCTGTGTTTGCGAGGATAACATCAGCAGATTTACGACCGATACCGTAGATGTATGTGAGACCGATTTCGATTCTCTTATCTTTCGGAAGGTCAACGCCTGCAATACGTGCCATTTACAAAACACCTCCAAAATGGATTTAATTATACGTTTCAGAAATTAGTGATCACCGCTTAGCCCTGACGCTGCTTGTGCTTGGGGTTTTCGCAGATAACCATAATCTTGCCTTTTCTTTTGATTACTTTGCATTTTTCACAAATAGGCTTAACTGAAGGTCTTACTTTCATGATAAATACCTCCTTCTGCAAGACTTTTTACTTTGCTCTCCAAGTAATTCTGCCTTTTGAGAGGTCATATGGCGACATCTCAACTGTTACCTTATCGCCCGGAACTATACGGATATAGTTCATTCTGAGCTTACCGGAAACGTGAGCAAGAATCTGATGACCGTTTGCAAGCTCCACCTGGAACATTGCATTCGGGAGAGCTTCGATTACTGTACCTTCAATCTCAATAACATCTTCCTTAGACAAGCATATGCCTCCTTTTAGATTTACTGATTCAGGTGCAGGGTTTCCGGAGCAGCTTTTGCTGTGTATTCCGAGAGGATTCTCCTTAGACCCTTATTTGTCAGACCGTCCGTATCTATAACAGTATTGGTAAACCGAAGATGTTTTAAACGCTTTTTTTTGGGAGCTTCGAGTTTGCGCTCTTTTCCGTCCGCAATGAAAGCGAAATCATCATCGGCTGCGGTGATAACAAGGAACCTGCCCTTGTCGTGTCCTGCAACAGACCTGACGATCATTCCGAGTTTGGCTTCCACAGCTATACTCCTTTCAGGCTTGCGCCTTTCAGATGATAGTCGGTTTAGTTAAGATAACCGGTCCATCGGGTGTAACTGCGATAGTATGCTCAAAATGAGCTGAGGGTGAACCGGATTTGCTCAATACAGTCCAGCCGTCCGAAAGGACTTTTACATCCTCTCCGACTGCATTGATCATCGGCTCAACGGTGATAGTCATTCCTGCAACAAGCCTCGGTCCGTGACCCGGACGTCCGTAATTGGGAACTTCGGGTGATTCGTGCATTTCTCTGCCGATGCCGTGGCCTATATACTGCTTGACTACACCATATCCATGAGAAACGCAGTGTTCCTCCACCGCATGACCTATATCGCCGATACGGTTTCCGACAACAGCCTGCTCAATGCCGAGATACATACTTTCCTCGGTGACCTTAAGCAGCTTCAGCGTTTCTTCGGGAACGTTTCCTACGGGGAAGGTATAAGCCGAATCCCCGTTAAAACCATCGTAAAGTGCGGTAACGTCTATGCTGACAATATCGCCGTCCTTGATAAATTTCTTCTTGGACGGTATTCCGTGGATCAGCTCATTGTTAATGGAGATGCAAGCCGAGCCGGGGAAACCGCAGTAACCCAAGCTGGAGGGCTTTGCTCCGTTTTTAATGATATAATCGTGGATAAGCTTGTCAAGCTCATATGTGGACATACCGACTTTTATCTGCTGTCCGCCGTAGTGAAGAGCGTTTGCGGTAATGGTACCGGCTTTCCGCATCTTCTCCAGTTCGGACTTGGATTTAACATTAATCATTTTCTCGCCTTTTAAGCATTAAGAGCTTCTAAAACGACCTTGGAAGTTTCCTCCACACCGTCGAGACCCTTAACTCTCTTGAGCTTTCCTCTTGCAGCGTAGAAATCAGCAAGGGGAGCGGTCTGCTTGTGGTAGGTTGCCAGTCTTTCAACAACTGTTTCGGGAGCGTCGTCCTTACGCTGAGCAGCCTTTCCGCCGCACTTGTCGCATACGCCTTCCACCTTAGTGGGGTGGTATTCGATGTGGTAGGAAGCGCCGCACTTTTCGCAGACTCTTCTGCCCGAAATACGAGCCTTGATTACCTCGTCTTCAACGTCAATGGAAAGAACCAGGTCGATATTCACGCCCATTTTCTCAAGAGCCTCTGCCTGGGGCACAGTTCTCGGGAAACCGTCGAGGATAAAGCCGTTTTTGCAGTCATCCTCGGCAATTCTGTCCTTCAGGATACCGATAACGACTTCGTCGGGGACGAGAGCGCCGCTCTCCATGAAGCTTTTTGCCTTCAGACCGCATTCTGTGCCGTTTTTAACTGCTTCACGCAGTATATTGCCGGTAGAGATCTGAGGAATGCCGAGCTTTTCGCTTATAACTTCTGCCTGTGTGCCTTTGCCTGCACCGGGAGCGCCCAGTAAAATCAAGTTCATTTTAAATCCTCCTAACAAAGTCTTAAACGGTATAAATTTTATTCAAGGAAACCCTTATGGTGACGCATCATCATCTGTGATTCAAGCGTTCTTACTGTTTCAAGGACAACGCTTACGATGATCAGGATAGAAGTACCGCCCATCGCAATGTTGAGCTGAGGCATAGCAAGGTTTGTAAAAATCGGGAAGATAGCGATAACGCCGAGGAAAACAGCTCCGATGAGAGTGATCTTGGAAAGAACTCTCTGGATATAATCGCTTGTAGGCTTACCGGGTCTGATACCGGGGATGCCGCCGTTGTTCTGACGAAGATTGTTTGCGATCTCGATGGGGTTATACTGCATAGCAACATAGAAATAGTTGAATGCAATTATCAGAATGAAGTAAAGGACAGCGTACCAGCCGCTCTGATAGCTGAAGAAGTGAACAAATCCGGCATAGAATTTCTGCCAGAAGCCCACGGGGTCAGCCTTAACGGGAATGAACATCTCCAGAGTAGCGGGAAGCGACATGATAGCCATTGCAAAGATGATAGGCATAACGCCGCTCATTGCGACCTTAATTGGAATATGCGTATTCTGTCCGCCGTACTGCTTTCTGCCTACGACTCTTTTTGCGTACTGAATGGGGATACGTCTTTCCGACTCGTTCATGAAAACGATGAAGCCGATCATAAGAACGAATACTATCAGTACAACGGGAACGATGAGGATATATTTCTTGTCCGACTTAACAAGCTCGAACATTGCCAGAATGCTGGAAGGACCTCTTGAAACGATACCTGCGAAGAGTATCATTGAGATACCGTTGCCGATACCCTTTTCGTTGATCCTGTTTCCGAGCCAAACAACAACGCAGGAACCTGCGGTGAAGGCTGCAACGATAACAAACGCCGCAAACACGCCGGAAGCGCCGGAGGTGTACTTGACAGCTCCGTTATTTCTCTGTGTAACGTAATAAGCATAGGACATTACCAGTGAAATAGCCAGTGATACGAACATTGTGATGGTGTTAAGTTTTTTTCGTCCCTCTTCTCCCTCTTTCTGGAGGTTTTCCAGCGGAGGAAGAGCGTATGTCAGAAGCTGAACGATGATAGAAGCATTGATGTACGGCTGAATTGCCAGTGCAAATAATGTTCCTTTGGAAAGAGCGCCGCCTGAGAGAATATCCATATAACTCAGGAAGCTTCCTCCGTCCGAGATCATCGAACTCAGAACAGTTGTGTCCAGGAAGGGCACAGGGATATGACAGCCGATACGGAAAATGAGAATGATCAATAATGTGTAAAGGATCTTTTTCCTTAACTCAGGAACCTTCCAAGCGTTTCTGAAGGTCGTAAACACATTACATCACCTCAGCCTTCCCGCCTGCCTTTTCGATTTTTTCTTTAGCTGAAGCTGAAAAAGCAGCTGCCTTAACAGTCAGATTTTTTGTAAG